>JBAYVM010000013.1:0-18757 GCA_041674645.1 Victivallaceae bacterium
CCGGCATCATGCAACTGAAAAAATTACTTTTTAATTCTCATTTGCGGGAAAAGAATAACATCACGAATCGATTCGGCGCCGGTAAGCATCATGACCAGACGGTCAATTCCGATTCCCATGCCTCCGGCTGGCGGCATACCGTGTTCCAGCGCATTCAGGAAATCTTCGTCAACCTTATCGGAAAACGCTTCGCCTTCGCGCCTGGTACGTTCAAACTGTTCGGTAAAGCGGCGGCGCTGTTCAATCGGATCATTGAGTTCTGAATATCCCGGCGCAACTTCCTGTCCGTTAATTTCCAGTTCAAAAACATCCACCAGTTCCGGATTGTCGGAACAGGCTTTCGCCAGCGGCACTAACACGGCCGGTAAACGGGTTACGAACGTCGGCTGAATCAAAGTTGTTTCAATCAATTTTTCATAAACTTCATTAGTCACTTCAAAGTCCGGAGTGGCGGCGCTGACATCCAGTCCCAGCTCTCTGGCACGAGTCACGCGTTCAGCGGAAGAAATATCGAACCAGTCATTTCCGGCTTTTTCTTTGACCAAATCGTGATACGGAACTCTCCGCCACGGACGGGTCAGGTCAATGATTTTACCTTCCGGATGTTGAATCTGCAAAGTGCCGAAAACATTAATTGCGATTGTGGTGATGAGTTCTTCCACCAGTTCCATCATGGTCCGGCAATCCCCGTAAGCCTGATAGATTTCCATCATGGTAAATTCCGGATTATGTCGTCTGGACATGCCTTCATTACGGAAGTTGCGATTCAATTCGTAAACTTTTTCAAACCCGCCGACCAGCAGGCGTTTCAGGTAAAGTTCTGGCGCAATTCGCATGTACATTTCAGAAGACAACGCTTCATAGTAGGTTTTAAACGGGGTGGCATTGGCGCCGCCGGCCAGCGGCTGAATCATCGGAGTTTCAACCTCGGTGAAATCTTTCTGTTCCAGAAATTTTCTAATTTCCCGCATAATGGCAAAACGTTGCTGGAACACTTTGCGGCTGTCTTCATTCATAATCAAATCAAGATAACGCTGCCGGTAGCGCTGTTCAATATTGGTCAGTCCGTGAAATTTTTCCGGCAACGGGCGCATTGATTTGCAGAGCAGAGTACATTCTTTTACTTTGATGGTCAATTCGCCCATTCTAGTAACGAACAGAATCCCGCTAATACCGATAATATCGCCAACATCCAGCCGTTTGAAGAATGCAAATGTTTCGTCACCCAGCTCTTTGGCGTTGACGAACAACTGTATTCTGCCGGAACTGTCTTTTATATCAGCAAAGATTGATTTTCCCATAATCCGCATTGCCATAAGCCGACCGGCGACAACAGCAGGTTGCTCTTCTTCAGTATTTTCAACAAATGACGCTCTGGCTTCCGCCACTTTCCGCGCGTCATCGAATCTTGTTCCAAAAGGCGCAATTCCCGCATTTTGCAATTCTTTGATTTTGCTCAAACGCTGTTCAAATATATCTTCTTCCGGTGGGCTGACAATGCCGTTTGCATTGTTTTCCTGATTTTCTGTCATTCGACATCTCCATTAATTATTTTATATTTAAAATCTGTTTTTAAAATTTACAGAACCAAAAAGATAATCTAACATTATAAAATAATCTTGCAATTCCTTTTTTTGAAACTATTTTAATGTTTCGTAATTTTTCGTGTCGAAAATTTAACAAATTAAAGAAGGGTTCGAAAAACATGAAAAGATCACTCATGCTTTCCGGCGTTGCTCTGTTCGCAGGAGCATTCAGCGCTGGCGCTCAGCAAGTGACCGAAACAGTAACGGTCCTAACGGAGCAAATCTCTCCAGAGGTCTACAATCCCATTACTCCGGCAATTCCAAATTTGTGGTGGGTGGCTCCACTCGCTTCAATTCTGGCATTATTGATGGCAGTGGTATTCTATTCCAAAATGATGAAAGCCGATGAAGGTACTGACAAAATGAAAGAAATTGCCCAATACGTCCGTGAAGGCGCGATGGCTTATCTTTTCCGTCAGTATAAAGTCGTTACTGTAGTTTTTGTGATACTCTTTATTATCTTTGCCGTCCTGGCATTTCTCGGTGTTCAAAACCCGTTCGTTCCGGTTGCGTTTCTGACCGGCGGTCTGTTCTCCGGTATCTGCGGATACATTGGCATGAAGACCGCGACCAACGCCTCATCCCGTACTGCTCAAGGCGCAAGCGAAGGCCTCAATCGCGGATTGCAAGTCGCTTTCCGCTCAGGCGCAGTAATGGGGCTAGTGGTGGTTGGTCTCGGTCTGCTGGATATTTGTATCTGGTACTGGGTGCTTGATCAACTGATTTATTCCGTTGAACACATGCAGAACGGCTTGAAACTGTTTGGTTTGACATTGGTAACCAAAGGTTGTACCGGCCCGGATAAACTGGTTTACATCACCACTACCATGATTACTTTCGGTATGGGCGCTTCCACTCAGGCATTGTTCGCCCGTGTTGGCGGCGGTATCTATACGAAAGCTGCTGACGTCGGCGCTGACCTGGTAGGCAAAGTTGAAGCCGGTATTCCTGAGGACGATCCGCGCAATCCCGCCACTATCGCTGATAACGTCGGTGATAACGTCGGTGATGTTGCCGGCATGGGTGCTGACCTTTATGAATCATATTGCGGTTCAATTCTGGCAACCGCCGCCCTCGGCGCCGCTGTAGGCGCTCAGCTTTGCGCCGGAAAAACCGGCATTGAACTGGCTACCTCGATGGAAGAAGCCGTCAAGCTGGTTATATCTCCAATGATTGTTGCCGGCATTGGAACCGTGTTGTCCATTATCGGTATGACTTTGGTCAGATGTAAAGAAGGCGCAACGCAGAAAGATTTGCTGCGCAGTCTGCTTACCGGCACACTCGGCAGTTCAATTCTGATTCTGTTTGCCATGCTTTATTTGATTTATCTCGATTATATCACCTGGGGTATTTTCGGATCTGTAGTTTCAGGACTTCTCGCCGGTGTTATCATCGGTCAGGCAACTGAATATTACACATCTGCCGAATACAAACCCACCAAGGGTATTGCCGGTCAGGCTGTAATGGGCCCGGCGACCACCATCATCGACGGTCTGGCGACCGGTATGTATTCAACCGGAATCCCAGTTGTTACTATCTGCATCGGCATTCTCTGTGCATTCGGTTTTGCAAATGGTTTCAATGACTTCAGCATGGGTCTTTACGGTATCGGTTTTGCCGCTGTCGGTATGCTCTCCACGCTGGGAATTACTCTTGCTACTGATGCTTATGGTCCAATCGCCGACAATGCTGGCGGCAATGCGGAAATGGCTGGAATGCCTAAAGAAGTCCGTGAACGCACTGACGCACTTGATGCGCTCGGCAACACCACGGCCGCGACCGGCAAAGGTTTTGCCATCGGTTCGGCCGCGTTGACCGCCATGGCGCTGCTCGCTGCTTACATTGAAGAAGTAAAACTCTGGTCAGGCAAATTTGCCGGTCGTTTGAATCCGGATATTTTCTTTAGCAAGATTGTTAAAGACGCTGATGGCATTATTGCAGCAACCAAAAAATCAGACATCCTCGCATATGTTGACGTGTTTGATGTGCACTTAATGAACCCGTTGCTGATTTGCGGTATGTTTATCGGCGGTATGATGGCATTCGTATTCTGCGCAATGACCATGAAAGCCGTCGGGCGTGCTGCCGGCGCGATGGTTGAAGAAGTCCGCGCACAGTTCAAAGCTAAGCCGGGCATCATGGCAGGCACCGAAAAACCGGATTACGCCAGATGTGTTGATATTTCAACTGTCGGCGCTCAGCGTGAAATGCTCGTTCCGTCATTGCTGGCGATTATCGTTCCAGTGGTTACCGGTTTGATTCTCGGCGTGGCCGGCGTGGTCGGTCTGTTGGCTGGCGGCCTGGTATGCGGAGTTCTGCTCGCCACCATGTTGAACAATGCCGGCGGCGCTTGGGATAATGCCAAGAAGCACATTGAAGGCGGCGCTCACGGCGGCAAGAAACTGCCTGACGGTTCCAAGAACCCTGTTCATGCCGCTGCAGTAATCGGTGACACCGTCGGCGATCCATGCAAAGATACTTCAGGCCCATCGCTGAACATTCTGATTAAGCTTATGAGCATGGTCAGTATCGTGTTCGCCCCAATGGTCATCAAGTTGGCTCCAATTGTCCAAGGCTGGCTTGGCATAAAGTTCAATTTCTAAGCATATTTGCTTAAAAAGTCTATCCATCCCGCATTCTCCGGAATGCGGGATTTTTTTATTGTCCGGATAAAAATTTCACGAGCCATTTGCAAACTGAACATCATGCAATTATAGTTATTTAACCTAAACTCAAAAAGGGAGGTTTTTCATGAACAGAATCGCCGGTTTCTTCGCTGTTGCAGCATTAATATGCTGCGGTATCGCCCCAGTATTGAATGCTGATGACGCACCAGACAGCAACAATTTATTGAAAAAATGGTATATCTATACCAAAAGCACGTCCACAGTTATTGGAGACGATGGCGTGATTGCCTGTGACAATAAAACAGCCAAAGATGTCAGTGGTGTATCACAAGCCGTCACCTTAAATCAGACTGAAGTCAAACCTTTGACTTTTTCTGCCGAAAGCAAGGCGGAAGATGTTATTGGAGACGCGAGCTCAACGTATTCTATTTATTTGGATATATATCATACCGATGGCACAAAAACCTACGGCATTGTTGAATTATTCAATCCTGGAACTCACGACTGGGAAAAAGTTTCTAAAACTTATGTTCCGACCAAACCGGTAAAACAGCTTACCTGTCTTCTGTTATTCCGTTGGCGCACCGGCAAAGTCTGGTTCCGCAATGCAGTCTTGACTCAAGATGAACCGAAAGCAGTTGAAGCCAAATAGTTTTTGTCATTATGTTGCCGGGAATGTGCTTTCGCAAGTTCCCGGCGTTTTATTTTACAATTAATGGAGCAGGAATCATGAAAACATTTATCATCATGTTGTTCGCACTGGGTTTGTTGGCTGTTATGCCTGGTTGCGGTACCACCGCCAGATTTGTTTATCCAGCTGACATGAATACACTGGTGAAATTCGATGATAAACAGCGTCAGGACAAAGTCGTTGCGGTTCTGCCGTTTGATGATTTCCGGAGCGATGCCAATGAAGCCTCGACTTTCTTTTTCTATTTAGTTCCACTGATGCCTTACGGATGGGGCAATTACGACCGCCCGGATGACGAGGCGATATTTCTGTCAATTGCCGGTTTCGATTTCAATCCGTCCGAAGACCTGGCCAAAGCCGCCGCGGTCAGTCTGCGCCGTTCCAATCTATTTAAAGATGCCTGGTTTACTTTCGGCGGAGAAAAAGACAAAGCGGATTACATCTTGACTGGTCAGGTTATGTCCACAGAATATAAGTGTAAAGTTTTTTCTTATGGAATCAGCCTGCCGTGCCCCTACCTGTGGATGCTGGGCGCTCCAGCTGGAACTTCCTGCAATCGACTCCACGTGAAATTTGCTTTACATGATAAAAAAGGACAGCTAATCTGGGAGCATTCATTTGACCGCGAAGAGAATATCATGCAGTGGCTTTACTATCGTTACGGACAGGATGTTAAAATGTATGCGCCGTTGATGGAACAGGCGATGAATGAAGCCTTGCAAAACATGAAAAAGTGTCTGAGCAAATAAAAAATGTCGTGTCAGCAATGTTTTATCCTTGCTTATTTATGATAATGTAGTAGTTTGGGGACTGTATTTATTGGCTTAATTCAATTTTGGATAGTTCATGCGCACTGTTATTGTTTTAAAAATTGCATTGTTATCGCTGATTGTAATGGTCGGTATTTGTCATTCCGCCGTGGCGGACAGAGCCAGTACCGTACCCGCTCTGTCAACGGTTGCATCTGAAGAAAAACAAATCACCCCTGCAAAAGTTGACTCACGCGAACAGATCGATTTTTCCCGTGAACTGGGCGGCAATGATCCGATTGAAGGGTTCAACCGCTCCATGTTTGCAGTAAACCATTTTTGTCTGAAATGGATTTTCCGCCCCATCGGCTCAGTTTACAGTTCAATATTCCCAAAACCGGTGATTGAAAGTTTCAGCCGGTTAGGAGACAATGTTGAATTTCCGCGACGAATGTTCAGCTGTTTTCTTCAGGCTAAATTTGCCAGCGGGGGAATTGTATTCACCCGCTTTATGACCAACTCCACGCTGGGCGTTGGAGGGCTTTTTGATCCGGCTGACAGCTGGTTCGGATTAAAAACGCAGGATGAGGATTTTGGCCAGGCATTCGCTTGCTGGGGAATGGGGCCGGGATGTTTTATTTTCCTGCCAGGCGAAGGGCCGACCAATGTTCGTGATGGAGTCGGTAAAATTTTTGACTATGCTTTTGACCCGAAAACTTATCTGTTTATCATCGGTGTCAGCGGCGCGGGCGGATTTTCCATGTTGAATAAAGGCTCGACACAATATGCAGATTATGACCAGCTTACCAGATCTAACGCCGACCCTTATCACGTTTACAAGGACGTGTGGAGTGTTCAGCGAAAACTGTTGATTGAAGACTGGACACCGTCGCCGGAAACGAATAAATCACCACAAAATACAAAAAAAGAAATTCCTGCCAACAGTGCGCTGGTAATTGAAGATACGGTTGAAATCAAAAACTACGGATCGCAGGGAAATGCTACCGACACTCTGCGCGTCGGCGTATTTGATATTCAAAATAGCAACGTCAGTATTTGGGCGCATCTCTCATTTTTTAATACAGATTTTATCAACTATGGTAATGTTCGTTCAGTAAATGTGCGCTCAGATAAACGCGACATGGCTTATAAATTCTGGCGCGTAAAAGATAAACCTGAGGCTCCACTGGTGATTTTAATTCCCGGGCTGGGCGGTCATTACAGTAATTCAACGGCAGCGGCGCTGGCGGAACTGTTGAATAATAACGGTTACGCTGTGGCAATAGTCAGCAATACCATGAACTGGGATTTTATGGAATCCGCCGCGTCGGTTATGGTTCCTGGCTTTACTCCGTCTGACGCGGCTGACACCAGAGATGCCATTGGTAAAATAATTGAAGACATGAACAAGAATGTCGGACTCAAACCGGAACGCATTGTGCTGGCGGGATATTCCCACGGCGGACTGCAAACATTGTTTATTGCGAAAATGGAAGACGATGAAAACCGGTTGGGTATTGACCGTTATCTAGCAATCAATCCACCAGTAAATATGCTCTACAGCATGAAACAGGTGGATAAATTCTTCAATGTCTGGCATAAATGGACAAAAGAGGAAGCAGTGAATAAAGGCGCTGTCGCCATCGGCAAATATATTATCACCCTTAAACAGCAATACCAGTGGCAAGGCTACCCGCAGGAAAAAGTTGATAAAAGCAACTCAACGCCGCCAGCAAAAAATGAAAGTGATAAAACCTATCAGTTGATGCTTACTGAAGACGAGTCTAAACTGCTGGTGGGATACAGTTTTAAGCGTACGCTGGAGGAGGCAATCGTTTCAATTCACCACCGGGAAGCATTAAAAACATTGAAAAACCCGTACAGCTGGGGCGGTCGCGCTGAGGTGTATCAGGAGCTTACCGGCTTTGATTTCAATCGTTATGTAAATGAAATACTGTTGCCATATTATGCTGAAAAGCAGAACAAAAAGTTTGATATTGAACAGATGAACCGGGAGGCCAGTCTTTGCGCGATTGAACAGGATTTGAAGACAAATCCCAAAATCAGAGTTATTCATACTCTCGATGACTTTCTGGAAAATAACCATGACCGGATCTGGCTCAAGCAGACTCTCGGAAATCGGGTTGTATTTTTCAACCACGGCAGTCATCTCGGCTACTTGTACATCAAACAAGTTCATGACGTAATTCTTGATATGTTAAAAGAAAATACTGGCAGTGATAAGCAGGAATATTTTTCCAGAATTCTCTCGGAACAGCTTAGTTTTCCGTTTAACCGTCTGCCGCAGTCCGCAAAGAATATCCTGACGCCATTATGCGTTGTTCCGCAAGGAGATGCAAGGCATGAATGAAGAAATTGTCTGGTCTGGCAGGTTTCTGAATATGATTGTCCGGAATGGCTGGGAGTTCGTTCGCAGAAAAAAAGTTTCCGGCATTGCGGGCATAATCCCACTGAAAGATGACGGAAAACTGGTGCTGGTGGAACAATTCCGGCCGCCATTGGGGAAAAATGTAATATCATTCCCCGCCGGCTTGGCAGGAGATGAGCCCGGTAGTGAAAACGAAACGTTACAGGTGGCCGCAGAAAGAGAATTATTCGAGGAAACTGGCTATCAAGCCACATCCATGAAAGAACTTTTTACCGGAACCACGTCATGCGGACTTTGCGATGAATTAATGACATTTTTCCTGGCCACCGGGTTGCAAAAAACCGGTTGTGGAGGCGGAAATAATGACGAATCAATCATTGTTCACGAAGTTGACAGCCAGCAGATTATTCCATGGCTTAAAGCCAAAGAAAAACAAGGAATACTGGTGGATATAAAATTATACGGCATAATCAGCAAACTTTTTTGATACAGTCGCGGCAGCATGACTACTCAAATCCAACGTTTTTTCCTGAAGAACAGAAGCAATGCGCCGGCGATGGAAGCCATTGACAACAGGACAATGTAGTAACCCAAACGCCATTTGAGTTCCGGCATGAACTCAAAATTCATGCCGTAAATTCCGGCAATAAATGTCAGCGGAATAAAAATGGTGGAAATTATCGTCAGTACTTTCATAATCTCATTCATCCGGTTACTGATGCTGGACAAATAAATATCAAGCATTCCCGACAACATGTCTCGAAGCGATTCTGTCGTATCGATAATTTGAATCGTATGCTCATAAATGTCTCGCAAATAGATTGTAATGCTGTCATCGAACAGTTTTGATTCACTTTTTTCCATACCGGAAATAAGTTCTCGTAGCGGCCACACTGCCCGACGTAAAAAAATCATTTCGCGCTTCAGCCGGTGAATGGTTAAAAGATGTTCATGACATGGATTGTCTATCAGACCAACTTCCAGTTCATCAACCTGATCGCCAACCTGCTCCAAAATAATGAAATAATTATCTATGACCGCGTCAATCAGCGAATATGCCAAATAACCGGCATCGCACTTGCGGATTTTCCCTTTCACAGTTCTGAGCCGTTTTCTGATGGAATCAAAGACATCTCCAGTTTTTTCTTGAAAAGTTATGACATGTCCGGCAGTAAGAATCATGCTGACTTGTTCTGACTCAATTCTTCCCGTTGCGACGTTAAAGGTAAGCATTTTCAAAACGATATAGCTGTAATTTTCCTGTTCTTCATAGCGAGGGCGTTGACTGCAATGGACAATATCCTCCTGAATCAGCGGATGAATGCCGAAATGGTCGCCGACTTGCTTTATCAAATCCATGTCGTTAAGACCTTCCAGATTTATCCAGCTGACCATATTTTCTGATTCTGACTGAAAAATTTCTTCCGGGGTCTTCACTTCCTGTTCTTGAATTTCATCCTGGTTGTAACGAATAAGCTCGATTCTGATATTTTTCTGTCTGGGTGTGTCAACTAAAGTCATGGTTCCCGGCGGCAAGCCAGCTTTTACTGAAGCTCTATTTACCAGTCTGGACATTGCGCTATCACTCCAAAAGTTCAAAATGTTATAAAGATTTACAGCATAACTATATCGCGAAAAACACCATTATCCACTGTTTGCCAGGTTTTTTACTTTTTATCTATTTTCCGGTCAATCTCGGACAAGCGCCGTTCGGTCTCCTGTTCAATTTGCCGCAACTTTTTTTCAATCTCTTTCTTATCGGCATTAAATAACCCGCCAACCCCGAATGCAATCAAAAAACAACTGACCAGCACCTGAATGTTAACCAGCATTTTCGCCATTTGATTAGCTGGAACAATATTTCCATAGCCTACCGTGGCGGAGGTGATAAGGCTGAAGTGAATGCAGTCATGAAAGCAAATTAGCGCTTCCTGGAATATCTCACTTTTGGGTTTATTTTGGCTAATGGCGCTTTTTATCCAGTCGGTATTTACGCCGTTGAGCGACGCATTGATATTACTCGTGTCAGAATCGCTGTGGTTTATTTCCTTCAACTTATTGCCTGCTGTTCCCAAATAATAAATGACCCCGAACATCAGAACAATTTGCAGGTAGAGCGAGACAATGCCTTTCGCGCTGCTAATGGTCGTCTGAAAGTTAATGATATTGGCGGCAACAACCAATATCGGAATGGCCAACATGAAAATATTCAAGCCCAAAATTAGCAAGGGATGGGTAGTTTTCATGAAGGGGAAATAGATAAAACTGAAGGTAATTAAGATGGCAAGCGCCAAGTAACCGCAAGCCACCCATAAATGATTTTTCCCATTGACAAATTTCGCGTATTTTCTGAAATATTTTTTGAATAAAGAACTGCTCTTTCGCGTTTCAGTGTTTATTCCGACGCCTGGTTTCATAATCTGACAATTCCCGTTGCTGTTTATAATACTATAGACGGCTTGCCGGTCGCTTCAAGAGATATAAACCAAAGATCATTAATTAGCGACTCGTTTTACAGATGATATTTGAGCATAGTTTCTTCGGATGAAGGGTTCAGATAATACTGTTCCAACAGATATAGTTGTTCATATTTTCTGGCATAATGACGCAGCAGCACGAGTGGAGTCAGGCCAGGCGTAAGACCGGCAGAATAATTTTCTATAACCTCCAGAACTTCCTCTTTTTCCCACGCCGTCAACTGTTTTTTGAAATATCCGAGAATATGATGCATAACATTCCGATGCTTGGCCACAGTTGCCCGGAAATCCAGAGCTTTCATCATCAACGGCAAATATTCAGCTTTTCTCAATTTCACGTTCTGCTTGTCAAGCGTAGCAACAATCCGGCCTAATTCCGAAACCATTGCCGGGCAATGCGCCATGAGCAGATATTTGTAACGCGAATGAAATTCGATCAGTTCTCTGGCTTGACTGTTGGCAGCGTTATATTCGCGCCAGCGGGCTAAGGCAAAAACTTTGTCGAGAAAACATTCCCTCAACATCGGGTCGTGCAAACGTCCTTCCTCTTCGACCGGCAGCAACGGGAATTTTTCGATAAACTCCCGGGCGAAAAGCCCAACCCCTTTTTTTTCCGGAATCCCCTGTTTGTTAAATACCTTGACACAAAATCTACCTGAACTCGGGGATTTACTTTTAAACACAAAACCGCCAAGATTAAGTTTTTCCAGTTCTGCCAGTTTTTTTCCTGCCCATGAGGTCATGCGTTCAGTGTGGTCAATGCCGGTATTTACCGTTACCAGCCGTGGCTGATCGATTGCTCCGGCCAAATGCATCGCTTCGCGCGGCACCGGCAACCCGCATTCCACTTCCGGACATACAGGAACCCATTCCACAAACTTTCCCAGCACGTCCGTCAAATAATAATCCTGTTTATGCTGTCCATCATAGCGGACTTTTTTTCCGAGAAGGCAACTGCTCACGCCCAGTTTGATTTTTTGCATGACTTCTTTCCCTCGTTTGAATAGTTATGATAAATCTACAAGCGGAGAAATTTATTTCAAGTCGGCAAATAGATTGCTATCCGGACTTGAACATCAGCTAATCATGCGTAATTTATAAATTGTTATTTTTAAAACTAATTCTGGAGGTAGATAATGAGAGGGTTTTCAATGGCTGGTTTTGCTGGAATCGCGCTTCTGACACTTTGTGGCTGCAACACGCTGCCGCCGGGAAATCCGCCAGACGGCAATATTGTCGAACCGGAAAATTTCAGCCGGTCATTTTCTTCTCGCGGCGCAACTAACCAGTTGATAACTTCACTGACGACTTTCTGCCTGCGGGAAGTTCCGCCCAACTCAACCATTTCCGCTAAATTTTCCGCCTCCAAATCCGAATTTAATCTTTATCCGCAAAAAGTCCTCCGCAATGTCACAAAAGTTGCCAGGCTGAGAGCGGCGGCAGATAATGCTGACTACAGTTTGAGCAGCAATATTGTTGGCAGTGAAATGCTGGAATGGGAAATGGTCTTAACCCGGAACAGCGACAACAAGCAAATTTGGAACGAACGCGTTTACATTGACCAAAAACATCCGGAATAATTCTATTCAGAATGATTGTGGTGCTTATACTCCGGTTCCATGTGAATCGTCGCGTCAATATTTAATTGTTGATGAAGCGCCAGCTCAATTTTCTTGGAAAAATGATGAGCCTCTTCGAGTGTCGTGCCGCCATTCAACCGAATATGAAAAGTCAACTCAGCGTGATGACCGTATTCATGAATATGAAAATGATGCGCTTCAATATCTTTCCCACAACATTCAGTGCAAATGTTATTGACTTTCTTTAGCAAGTCCGGGTCCGGCCGCCGTCCAAGCAACGGATTTATCGCCTGTTTTAGAATGCCAAACGCCGCATAAATAATCGCCAGCGAAACCAGCATGCCCAACGCTCCGTCAATCCACCAGGCATACTTGCCGAAAAATATCCCCACTAGAATAATTATCGAGGTAATCGCATCGCTGCGGTGATGCCAGCCATCAGCAGACAAACAAACCATTTTAGTCTTGCGCCCTGCCCAAAACGAAAATTGCGCTAGCAGTTCCTTCGTAACAATCGTTATAACCATCGCCCATACCGCCAACATGCCGTAAGCGGCAGATTCGTGATGCTGAATTCTTTTTATCGCTTCCCACAAAATTTCAAATCCGGCCACCGCCAGCAACACCCCGATAATAACCGAGGCAATCAATTCCGAGCGCCCGTGACCGAATGGATGCTCGTCATCCGGCGGCTTATATGATGCTTTGACCCCGAATACCACTACCAGTGAGGTAATAGAGTCTGACAGCGTATGCCAGGCATCGGCGACAACCGCCACCGAACCGGTAACCCAGCCCACCCAGAATTTAAAAACGAACAACACGGTATTCCATAATACTGACATCCAGCCTTCAAGCTGCGCCAACTGCTGATTACTCAATTTCATTAATTGTCCTTCATCTCAAAATTATAATATTGCCGGTCTGGTAAATTAACCCAAAACCACCTGATTTCAAGTCCAAATAACACATAAATCATTGATAAACAGATAGTTAGGGAATCCTATCTTAAAATTTAGCATAAATTTCCCATCAATAGCATTTTATTCCTATTTATTTAACCTGACATTAGGGATATATTTAAAGCATGTTTTTACAATGCTGTTAAAAATAATTTAAACTAAAGGATTTTATCGCAATGACAAAAATTACTTTCATGGGAGCCGGAAGCTCGGTTTTCGCCAAAAACGTTCTTGGTGACTGTATGTGTACCGATTCGTTGAAAGACGTACATATCGCGCTTTATGACATTGACGGCGTTCGCCTTGCCGAATCGATGCACATGATTAAGGTACTGAACGCCAATATTAATAATGGTCGCGCCAAAATAACTTCTCATCTCGGAGTTGAAAAGCGCAAAGAGGCGTTGCGTGACGCGAATTTTGTGGTCAACGCGATTCAGGTCGGCGGTTATGATCCTTCCACTATCGTTGACTTTGAAATTCCTAAGAAATACGGTTTACGACAGACGATTGCCGACACCATTGGCATCGGCGGTATTTTTCGGGCATTGCGCACAATTCCGGTCATGTGGGATTTCGCCCGCGACATGGAACAGGTTTGCCCAAACGCCTGGCTGTTGAACTACACCAACCCGATGAGCGCTTTGACTGGCGCGATGCTCCGCCACACTGGCGTGAAAACCGTCGGACTTTGTCATTCCGTCCAGGTTTGTTCAAAAAGCCTGCTGGAAACTCTCGGAATGAAATTCGACGAGAAAACGGTTCGCAACAAAATTGCCGGAATCAATCACATGGGCTGGTTGCTGGAAATTACTCAGGACGGCAAAGATCTCTATCCGGAAATAAAAGTTCTGGCGAAAAAGAAAATTACCGAATGGCGCAAGGCCGGCGCAGAAAAAAACGGCAACATGATTCGTTTGGCGATGATGCAACATTTCGGTTACTACATTACTGAATCCAGCGAGCACATGGCCGAATACGTTCCTTACTGGATCAAAAAGCAATATCCGGGATTGATTGAGGAATTCAATATTCCACTCGATGAATATCCGCGCCGCTGTATCAGTCAGATTGAAGGCTGGAAAAAACGCAGCAAGGAAATCGTTGACAATCCAAATCTGACTCATGAAAAAACTCATGAATATGGATCCGTTATCATGAACGCCATCGTCACCGACGTTCCCGCTCAAATTGGCGGCAATGTTCTCAATAACGGACTGATTTCTAATCTGCCCGACGAAGCGGTAGTCGAAGTGCCATGCCTGGTTGACAGCAACGGCATTCAAGGCTGTTATGTCGGAAGACTGCCGGAACAGTGCGCCGCGCTCAACCGCACCAATATCAACGTTCATCTGCTGACTATTGAAGCCGCCGCCACGTTGAAGAAAGAGCACATTTATCATGCCGCGATGCTTGACCCGCACACCTCCGCCGAGCTGACGCTCGACGAAATCAAAAAAATGTGCGATGAAATGATTAAAGCGCATGGCAATATGATGCCGAAATATAAATAATCCGGCTCGCTGAAAATATTTCCAAAACAATAAACGCGGACATCAGTTCCGCGTTTATTGTTTTCAGGCGGTCAACATTCAAGAAAGTTTTTCTTTTTGCGGTAATTTGCGGTCAAGCTGCGACATGAGCTTGAAAATGGAACTAAGGGAAATTAATATTATTCAAAGGTTACATTTTAATTGGCAAAAAAGGAATATTTATGAGATTTTTTATCAAGCCTGCCCTGCTGTTGTCTATTATTTCTCTGGCAATAATTCCGGCAAATATTTATGCGGAAGAAGAGGAAAAAGATTTTGACCGGATTTTTTACAACGGGTTTGATAATGACGGTTATTTTGTAACCATCCCGACTTATACCGGAAACTATCTCGGCATGGTAATTGGCGCGATTCCTTCAGCGCTGACAGCAGGAACATTTTATGCTTTCAACGCGCAGGATTACACGACCAATGCCGCCGCCTTATATACCTGGAAAGTATTTACCATGCCGATTGGATTTCTGGTTGGAGTTCCATTCAAGTTTATGAAATCAGTATTCTGGGATTCGCCCAAATATATTGTCAGCGGCATCCGCGACGAAAGCCCTTATCCTAATATGTCAGCAGTCAAAGCCCGTGAGTCAATTCCAGCTTCAGCTTCAGGAAACTGAGCTGGGTAATTATTCTGAATAAGAGACAGAAGCGTATTGATTATTCTGCGGATTTTTCAGGGAATAAAAGTCAATATAGGTTTGGTCGCCTTCCGGAACATCGCCGCCTTTGCCTCTTTTCAGAAACGGGCCAATCGAAAATACCGGTTCCGCATCTTTCAGATAATCCGGCTTCTGCCGGCCAATACCATCCTGACGAATGAAAAAATTTGTAAGCCCCAGCGATAAGGTTTTTCCGGTATTTTCCAGAGCGGAAGCCGTATCCTGCCAAACTCTCTGCTCAATGGGGTTTTCGGTAATCGAGCCATCAACATTATTGACCAGGCTGTTCACGCTGCGGATTTCGGCAATCAGTCTTCTGGCTTCCGCCAGCATCCGCGCCGACTCCGGATTGTAAGCTGAAGGATTATACAGGTTGGGACGCACAATACCGTCCTTGAACTGCGGAAACAGATTGCGGGTTTCGCCGTAAGCCGCTTTGAGTCCTTCGTCAAGATTCATTCTCAAGTTGGCTAAATTACGTTTTGCGTTTTCCAGCGCATCAATAATCTCCGCTCTTTCGTCATCATCAATGGCAGTCTCCAGGCTTTCTTCCAGTGCGCTAATCTGCCGCACAGACTCATCAACTTGTTCCTGCCAGCTCTTATAATTGCCGGCTAACTGATAAATAATATCAATATCCGCCGGGTCCTGCAACTTTAAATCTGCGGCCTGACAAACAGAAAAAACTCCGCAAAATATCGACAATATGATTAGTTTTAATGGTCTATACATAACTGCAAATAACCTTTGAATTAAAATTTATCAGCTGTAAATATGGCATCAACTATTTAAAATACAAAGAGATGCGACTTAGGCTCACTTGCCGTCAAACCCGCAGCAACCCGGATTTTGCCCATTATTTACCATTCCCGCAATTTCCCCACCGCAATATATTGTGGAATAAAAAAAGTAAAAAAAATTAATGCCAGTTGCAACAGACAAAGCGACAGGATAATCACACAACGTTTCGCTTGTTCGCTACTATTATGGTGTTTTTTATGTCAGGTCCGGGTTCCGCAAGTTGATTTTCTGCTATGTCATTCTAATATATTTTAATGTTAAGCAGTGTGGCGGAATGTTTATAAAATATTTGAAGTGAAATCATAATGAACGAAACCCAATTAAAAAGCAAATTACAACAACTGCAACAACTGCAAGCCGAAAACGAGCTTGTGGAATTTAAAGAAGCCAAAACCAACTATGATTTTGCCAAACTGGGCAAATACTTTTCGGCTTTATCTAATGAAGCCAACCTTAATCGTGCCAAATGTGCGTGGCTGGTTTTTGGCGTAGAGAATAAACTTCATAATATTGTCGGCACAAATTTCAGACCCAACAGAACAGATTTAGACAAGTTAAAAAAAGAGATAGCTGATAAAACCAGCAATCACATCACATTTATAGAGATTTATGAGCTTAATCTTCATGAAGGCAGGGTGTTGCTGTTTCAAATTCCCCCGGCGCCTAAAGGTATTCCTATTGCTTTTGATGGACATTTTTATGGCCGTGATGGCGAAAGCCTGGTAGCTCTAAATATTGAAGAATTGGAAAGAATACGCTTTCAATCAAACATTGAGGATTGGACTGCTGCCATTATTAAGGATGCAACTATTGATGATTTAGACCAACTTGCCATCCAAAAGGCAAGGATTGAGTTCATAAAACGCAACCCGAAATATAAAACTGAAGAACCTGCCTGGGACAACGCCAAATTCCTGGACAAAGCCAAACTCACCATCAATGGAAAAATTACCCGCACTGCTCTTATACTTTTAGGCAAGGAAGACGCAGAACATTTTCTTGGCTCGTTTGTCAAAATTCGCTGGAATCTAAAAACGGTAACCAATCAGGATAAAGCATTTGAAATATTTTCAATCCCGCTTATTCTGGCCGTAGATGAGGTGTATAAGTGCATTAGAAATCTAAAATATGTCTATCTTAGAGACGGCACTTTGTTTCCCGACGAATTTCTACGCTATGAGCCGTTTAATATTCGTGAACCTTTGAATAATGCCATTGCCCATCAGGATTATACTAAAGGCGCTTACATCAACGTGGTTGAGTTTGAAGACGACCACCTGGTATATTCAAATATGGGCAGTTTCCTGCCAAAGTCGGTGGAGCAGGTAGTGTTGCAGGATACACCGCAGGAAACCTATCGCAATCCTTTTTTGGTGGCTGCCATGAAAAATCTGGATATGATTGAAACTCAAGGCGGCGGCATCAGAAAAATATTCAATTTTCAGCGCGAACGTTTTTTCCCGATGCCGGATTACGAACTTGGCGATGGCAGATGCAAAGTAACCATAACCGGAAAAATTTTAAACGAAGACTTTGCCCGTATTCTTATTGAAAATCCCAATCTTTCGCTGGAAGATATTTTATTGCTCGATAAGGTACAAAAGCAAAGACCAATAAATGAAGATGAATTAAAATATCTTAGAAAAAATAGATTTGTTGAAGGCAGAAAAGGGAATATTTATCTTTCATTCAAGGTGATTGAAGCAACTAATAGCGATGAGTTAAAAGCGGAATACGTTGCTAATAAGAGTTTTGACGATACTCATTTCAAAAAAATGATTATTAATTACCTTAATAAATTTGGAAAAGCCAAACGTTCAGCAATCGATAAACTTATTGTCCCGAAGCTTTCCGCTGCTCTGTCTAATGAACAAAAGAAAAATAAAGTCGCTAATTTTTTGAGCGCACTTAGAATTGAAGGGAAAATAAGAAGTTTGCCAGGATATTTTTGGGAATTAATTTAAGCGCTTTTTAAGCGCTTTTTAAGCGAATTTTAAGAGCTTTATGTGCCTATTATGCTAATTATAAATATGTTGTGACTATGCGCTTTAAACTGTTTTAAATAAGAATGAACCTGGAGCTTGTGATTATGAAACAGCAAATTATGCCGGATTTAAAAATTTTCAGTCGCGGAGACTGTGTTACATTTACTTTGGTATTGGACAAATCCATCAAAGGTGAGGCCTTTTTGCGCACCAATCTTGGTCGCGCCGTCGTTCGCTGGCAGGAAATTATCTACAATACAGAATCCGGAATGTCCATACTTTCCCGCGACTGGCATGATGTTCCCATGCGAAAAATAGATGAACTGACGTATCAGGTAAAACTACCGTTGCTGGAGGTTGGCTGTTTTGAGGCAAAAGCCTGGTTCCGTAAATCTGATGCAGTTAAGCCGGAATGGGCCAAAGGCGAAAACATGCAGTTCAAAGTTGAGCCGGCCTGCAATGTTTGCGGCAACTCCATTTACACCGTTTTCCCGCGACAGTTCGGGCCGGATATTGCCGGGCGGGTTCATCATCCCGGTGAAGAGGATGCGGTCAAGTTGCTGGAAAAGAAAGGTTACAATGTTATTCCGCCTTCCGGCACCTTCCGGGACGTTGCGCGGAGGATGGACTTTATTACCGGCGAACTGCACAGCCGGATTATTCAACTGTTGCCGATTCATCCGGTGCCGACGACTTATGGCAGA
>JBAYVM010000014.1:0-18324 GCA_041674645.1 Victivallaceae bacterium
ACCAGCCGAGCGCAATTTCGGAAAGATCGCCGGTCCCGATTAGCAGTCCGCCGTCATGATTGGCAATATCCATCAAAATCTGTGTGCGCTCACGGGCTTGAACATTTTCATAAGTAACATCGTGAATCGCCTGATTATGTCCAATGTCCTTGAAATGATGAAGACAAGCGTCTTTAATATCTATTTCCCGCAGTTCAGCGCCAAGCAATTTGCACATTTCCACGGCGTTATTGTAAGTCCGTCCGGTTGTGCCGAAACCAGGCATGGTAACCGCAACAATGTCTGAGACCGGGCGATTAAGTAGTTTGAGTGTTTCAGCACATACCAGCAGCGCCAGCGTTGAATCCAGACCGCCGGAAATACCGATAATTAATTTTTTGACTCCGGTATGTTCAACACGTTTCGCCAGGCCGGCAGACTGAATGCTGAAAATTTCACGACACCGGCAATTTCTTGCTTCAAGATTCTGCGGCACGAACGGGTGCGCCGGAATAACCGTATATTTCAAGTCGGGAGAAGTCGGCGCCGGTTCCAGGCGCACAAAACGGAAGTTGCGCAATTCCGGTTGGTCATTGTCGGCAAAAGAACTTTCCGCCAGTCGCGTTCCGAACAGCCGGGCAAAATCAATATCGGCATAAATTACTGATCCGTTACGGTGAAAACGTTCATTTTCCGCCGCCACCCGGCCATTTTCGGCAATGAGCGAATGACCGCCAAAAACCAGGTCAGTCGTTGATTCATGAACTCCAGACGAAGTATAAATATATGCGCCAAGACAACGGGCGCTTTGCTGCACAATTAAATTTCTGCGGTACTCAGATTTTGCCACCAGCTCATTACTGGCGGAAAGATTGAATGTCGCCAACGCTCCGGCGGCGGCCTGATAACTGCCTGGCGGAATAACGGTCCATAAATCTTCGCATAACTCAATTCCAAATTTGAATAAGCTGTCCGTTTCAAAAATTATTCTAACGCCGAAAGGTATCGATTTGTCATAGTCGGCAATGGTCACTTCTTCAAAATCTATGTTTTTCCCGGATTTGAACCAGCGTTTTTCATAAAATTCCCGGTAATTCGGGTTGCAGGATTTCGGCACAATGCCTCTGACGACTCCATTTTGAAGGACAAAGGCGCAATTGTACAATCCGTTCCGCCAGAAAAATGGCGCACCGACAATTACTGCCATCTGACTTCCAGCAGTAGCTTGGGCAACTGCCAGCACGCCCCGTTCCGCTTCCTCCAGCAAAGTGCGCTGCAAAAATAAATCCGCGCAAGTGTAACCGGTAAGTGACAGTTCAGGAAAAACGATGGCGGTTGCGCCAGTTTGCCTGGCGGCGGTTACCGCTTCAATTATTTTTTCGACATTGAATTTGACATCGGCCACTCTGATTTCAGGCGAAGCCGCCGCCAAACGATAAAATCCGAACATTCTTCCACCTCTCTGCTGAGTGAAGTTTCGCTGTGTTGTCAAGTAACTTAACCGCTTAACCTGCATTTCGCCAATCTGCCAGAATAAAATATTCCGGGAAAGCGAACAACGACAAGTCTGATGTTATGCACCGCGAGTGAATTATTGCGCGGACAGCGACTTAGAATATATTGCGCATTCTGTGGCTTTGTCCGAAATTGACGGGAAGGTTGTATTTGCTGATCCAGCGTTGAACCAAAGGCTCTAAAATAAAGTCTTCCAGTTCAATATTTTTTTCCAAAGCATGGTCACAGTACGGACACGCCGGATGTATTTCCACATCCGCATGTGTCAGTTGTTCGGCGCATCCCGGGCAAACAAGAATTCGCCTGGCTGCGTCATCATTGCTCTGAAATTTATATTTTGGCTTCATTATATCTTTATTTCCTTCAAGATAATCAGTATCATTGTCTGAATCTTTCTATCTTAGATTATACACCAAAAGCACTAAAAAGAAAACAATTTAGGTTAAAATACTTACACTTTTCCTCAAAATTCAGGACGTATGATTATTTTCTACCAAAACGTTTTTCCAATTCACGAACCGTGATGCTAATGAGTGTCGGACGTCCATGCGGACAGGAGAACGGCATATCGCATTCCGCCAGTTGCCGGAGCAAAGATTTGGCTTCTTCAAGTGAAAGCGAGTCGTGCGCCTTAACGGCGGCAATGCATGAAGCGCGGGCAATAGTTTCTAAATCTGTTTTCGCGTTGAGCGATTCATTTTCAACCATATCAGACAAAATATCCCGGATTAAGCCGCCGGAATTTTCTTGAGCGAGTGAATGCGGAATGGCGCTGAGCATAATGGTATTACTGCTCAAAGGTTCTATTTCAAAACCGAGCCGGAGAAAAACGTCAGCTTTTTTTATCAGGAATGATGCTTCAGCGCGGGATACTTCCAGGGTAATCGGGAGCAATAGTTTCTGTGACGGAATATTATTTTCCGCGCCTTTGAGCAACTTTTCAAACATTACCCGTTCATGGGCTGCGTGCTGGTCAATGACAATCAGCCCGGCGGCGCCAGTTGCCAGAATATAGGTTTCATCCAGAAATCCGAGAATTGAAATCGGTCCGCTGCCGGGAAGCATGGGAACGCCATTATCTGTAATTTTGACCGTTGGTATCGGACTTACGGGCTGACTGGCGCTGCGTTCCGTCGGCGCAGTCCAAGTACTTGAATCTGGTTTTGCGGCGGAAAAATTTCCTGTTGCCGGTTTTTGCGCCGAGGCAATTATTTCTGTTATCTCCGGATCTGGAATCTCATCCATCTCCAACGCCGGCTGTTCGCTTTTGGGAGACGCATAATTAATTTCAGTGCTTTGCAGTAAGGTTTTAAGCGAAATTCGCGAATCAAGCGTGACGCTCGGCGCCGGAGCTTGCCGGAGCGCCGTGCGTACGGCCTCCGCAATCGCGCCGGAGATATTGTTTTCATGATTAAAACGCACTTCGCGTTTCGCCGGATGAACATTCACATCAACCATTTCCAGGTCAACTCTGAGAAACAGCAACACTGGAGCGAAGCGCCCTTTTTCAATGAGACTACCGTAGCCGTCGCGGATTCCGCGGAACATTGGCGCAGATTCCACCGGACGTCCGTTGACAAAAGTTCGCTGTTCTCGACGGGAATTGCGAGTCAGTCCATGCCGGGCAGCAAAGCCGGAAACAGAAATTCCCTTTTCGCTGTAAGCGACCGGCAACATGCTTTCCAAATATGATTTGCCGAAAAATGTTTTGATGCGCGGCAACAGCGTGTCGTGAGCTGGAGAAGAAAATACCCGGCGGCCGTTGACAATCAGTTCAAACGCGACTTCCGGATACGGCAAAGCCAACATATACAACATTTCCTGAATGTGCTTTTCTTCTGTTGATTCAGTGCGGAGAAATTTTTTGCGAGCTGGAGTGTTAAAAAACAAATCACGAACAGATATTTGCGTTCCAGGAGCGCATCCGGCGGGTGCGGCCTGAACGATGCGTCCGCCATGAACAATAATTTCGGAACCTTCGCGGGAATCATGAGTGCGGGTTTTCAGATAGAAGCGGGAGATAGATGCTATACTCGGAATTGCTTCACCTCTGAATCCCAACGTATGTATCAAATCAATGTCGTGTTCTTCGCGTATTTTGCTGGTGGCATGCGGCTCCAGACACATTAACGCGTCATCCTGATCCATGCCGCTGCCATTATCAGTGACTGAAATCAACTTGCCGCCGGCGTGTTCAATTTCAACGGTAATGCTGGTGGCTCCGGCGTCAATAGCGTTTTCAACCAGTTCCTTGACTACAGATGCCGGACGCTCAATAACTTCTCCGGCGGCGATGCGGTTGCTGATATTTTCAGGAAGAACTCTGATATTACTCATGCGGCAATTTTCCAGTTTCGGGTTTTACTGGCGATTGCTTTTGATGGCTGGCTTTTTCCAGAATGTCTTTAAACTCCTGTTCCTGGCGGATGTTATCCAAAGTCGGATCTTTGGCAATCGGGATAATTTCATTGCCGAGCTTCTCAAATGCTTTTTTGAAATATTCGATAGACTTCTTTTTTTCGCCTTGAACAGAATACATTCCGGACAAATTAAGTGAAATCAGCGGCGAATCCGGGTCAAGTTCAGACGCGGTGGTCATTTGCTTCAAAGCTTCTTCAAACTTCTGTTGTTTGGCCAGCGTTTGACCGAGATTATTATAAACTGCGGCATCGGTTCCTTGAATTTTGGTTTGTCTGCGGAAAACGACTTCGGCTTCTTCATATTTCTGCTGGTTGTAATAAATTCTGCCGAGCAGGCTTAACGCGTTGAAATTATCCGGTTCAAAAATCAGAACCGTTTTAACTTTATTTTCTGCTTCCTGGACTTTATTGTTATCCATATCTGCGTAAGCCGCAAGCAGAGTACTGCCGATTTCATTTTTTTCCGAATAAACTTTTTTAACAGGTTTGGTATGCGGCTTTATTTTTTCCGGGCGGTCATAAGGACTGAGAGTTATGGATTGGTCGCTGGAATTTAATGTAGAGTTGCGTCCGCGTTCTGTGTCTTTTATTGTCCGGGTATTGATGACGACTGTAGTCAGCATAACAATAAAAGCCAAAAACGCCAGCAACATAATCAACGATTTATTCATCCGTAAAAACCTCCAGCAACGTTATAACTTATACCAGCAACGACAGAAGTGGCTGTCACTGATTTCTTTCCACTCAGGAATTGAATTTCTGCACAGTTCCTGCTTTTCCGCAGGCATCGAATTACAATGTTCACAGCGACCGTAAAAACGGCATCCTGCCGGAAAATTTGCCGGCCCTGGCACACTGCCGGGAATAGTTTCCAGTCTTCCTTCTTTATTGCCCAGTTTCGGCACCGCATTAAGCAACGCCCGGGTGTAAGGATGGGCTGAACATTTCAAAAGTTCGGCGGTCGACGCTGATTCCACCATATGTCCTGCGTACATGACCGCCACCCGATTGGCTAATTCAGAAACTATTCCGAGATTATGAGTAACCAGAATCACCGCCATTGAACGATTCTGGCGGATTTCCGAAAGCAGTTCCAGAATCTGTGCCTGAATTGTTACGTCAAGCGCGGTTGTCGGTTCATCCGCCACCAGCAATTCCGGATTACTGGACAACGCCATTGCAATCATCACCCGTTGCTGCATACCGCCGCTGAGTTCATGCGGATAACAGTTAACCCGGCTTTCCGGAGCTGGAATTCCAACCCGGCGCAACATGGCAATAACTTCCTGTTTAATGTCTTTAACGTCAGGCCGGTGCAGAACAATCGCTTCGGCTATCTGGTCTCCAATTTTAAATACCGGATTAAGTGACATCGCCGGTTCTTGAAAAATATACGCGATTCCGCCGCCGCGAATTTCTCTCAATTTACGTTCGGACAACAAGAGCGGGCGGCAGGTTTTGCCGCGATGCCGGAACTTGACTTCGCCGGAACGGTATCTGGCGGGCGGAACCGGCAACAATCTGGTCAAAGCCATGCAGGTTACACTTTTGCCGCAACCGCTTTCGCCGACAATTGCCATCACTTCGCCGCGATTAACTTCAAACGAAACATCGCTGACTACCGGAAGCCATTTGCCTTCGCTTTCAAAATCAATCGAGAGATTATTTACTTCAAGCAGTTTCATCCAGTATTTCCGTTATCATCCGGACAGCCGGATAAACAACAATATTAATTATATCGCCTTTGGGCAGAATATTCCATAAAAATCATCAATGTCAAGACTTAAAACTAAAAACAATATAATACAAAAATCGCAGTAAACAACCGGAATAGTGGCATGACTCCAGCTTTGACAGCAAATCATCTGCACTTTTTACCGTGTTTTTACTCTCCATCAATAGAAATTACCATAAAGTTGGCTATATTCGTATAAATTTAAATTTTTATCTAAAACGCGCAAAGGGAGATAAGGGTCTTCATCCTATGGAAAAAGTTTATATAACCGGCAGAGGATTAATTACTCCTTTAGGGAACGGAAAAGACAAGAACAGAGAGTCGCTGAAAAACGGCAGGTCAGGTATTGTGCAAGTACCAGACTGGGTGGAACGCAACCTGGAAAGCCAAGTTGCCGGAATTTCGGATGAAAATCCGGAATGTCCGTTGCTGGACCGTAAAAAGTTACGTTTTTGTCCTAAAAGCGCCGTCATGTCCGCCGCGGCAGTTTATGAAGCGCTTCAAGAAGCTAAAATCGCGGTGGAGGATATTCCGTCTTTGCGGATTGCCGTCATCGGTGGAGTTGCCGGAAGCAATTACCGGGAAATTTATGAAACTACTCATGCCTTTGTGGTTTCAGGTAAATTACGCAGCATTTCCCCGTATAGCGTTCCGCGAGTTATGCCTTCATCGGCGGTTTCAAATCTGTCGCTGATTTATGGTTTTACCGGAGAATCTTATGACATCAGTTCCGCCTGCGCCAGCAGCGCCCATGCTGTACTGGTCGGATCGCGACTGATTGCGGCCGGCCTTTACGACATCGTGGTTTGCGGCGGCGCTGAACAACTTGACTGGGTTCAAGCTCTGGGCTTTATGGCAATCCGCGCGCTGTCCAGAAAATACAACAACACACCGGCAAAAGCCAGTCGGCCGTTCGACAGCGAACGCGATGGATTTGTGCTGGCAGAAGGCGCCGGCTATGTAGTTTTGGAGTCTGAAAAAAGCATTATCCGGCGCGGAGTCAAGCCCATCTGCCAGATTTCCGGAGCCGCAGCTAACAGCAATGCAACTGACATGGTGGCTCCTGATGCCGCCTCCAACTCAGTAGTTATGCGGGATGCAGTGGCAAACGCGGGCTTAAATTTGAATGATATTACTTATATTAATACCCACGGCACGGCTACACCTGTTGGCGACCCGATTGAAATGGAAGCAATCAAACAGGTTTTCGGCGGCAGTGTGGCTATTAACAGCACGAAGTCAATGACCGGGCACATGATTGGCGCGACTGGAGCCGTAGAAATTATTTATACAACCATGATGATAAATGAAAATTTCATCTGCCCGTCGATAAACCTGGAAAATCCGGAACCTGAATTCTCCTGGGCGGACTTTGTTACCGAACTCAGGGAAGGGGTTAAAATAAAACATGCGTTGAGCAACAGTTTTGCTTTTGGCGGAACCAATATAAGCGTGGTAATTTCCTCTTGTTAAGCGCCGCTGGACACGAAAAAAATGAATGCAGAAAAAAAACCTAGTTATCGTCCGAAACTGCCGCCTTGGATTAGAGTAAAAGTCAGTTGTGGCAGCGGACGGGATGAAGTCAGTCAAATACTTGGACAGCTAAAACTTAATACGGTTTGTTCAAGCGCACGATGCCCGAATTTAAACGAATGCTGGCACAAACGCACAGCTACATTTATGATTTTAGGCGATCAATGCACCAGAAATTGCAAGTTTTGCGCAGTATCGCACGGAAACGTTCTGCCGCCGCCGGATTCTGATGAACCTGCCAGAGTTGCTGAAGCCGCCGCCAGAATGAATTTAAAATATGTGGTGGTCACCAGCGTGACCAGAGATGACTTGCCGGATGGCGGAGCCGGACAGTTTGCCGCCGTGATAAAAGCATTGCGAACTGTACTGCCCGAGGCGGGGGTTGAAGTTCTTACTCCAGATTTTAATGAAGATATTGTGGCGTTAAAAACGGTTTTGGATGCAAAACCAACAGTATTCAACCATAATATAGAAACTGTTGAACGGCTGTCAACCAGTATTCGCAGCAAAGCGAATTACCGGCGGTCGTTGCAGGTGCTTCAAAATGCGAATAGACTTTGCGAAGGTAAAATCCCGGTAAAATCCGGCTTGATGGTTGGGCTCGGCGAAACTGATGACGAAGTGGTTCAGGCAATACTGGACTTGAGAAAAGCCGGGGTGTCTATTCTGACGATAGGACAATATTTGCCACCGTCTGAAAAACATTGGCCATTGGCGCGCTATGTAGAACCGGAACAATTTGACAAATGGGGCGCGTTGGCACGCGAAGCCGGTTTTTCATTTGTAGCCAGTGCGCCTTTAGTGAGAAGTTCATATAATGCAGGAGAACTGATTAATGCAAAATCGTAAATTATTACAAAGGAAAACAATATTATGTTACCAATTATTGTCCTGATAATCACCATCATCGCGTTGCTGGTGATAATTGTATTTCAAAGAGCGCGGCTTATCGTTATGAGACGAACCAGTCACAGCTTGAAAAAGGGAATTGCTAAAGAACGCAACGCCACGGCGGATATTCTACACATATCAAAAGAAGTGATTGCCTCCCAGGAGAAAGAAAAAGAATTTCTGCCGTATTTCATCAAATATACAGTGCGGTCAATGAAAGCCACTGGCGGAGCGTTGTTGCTGTGTGGCGAGGACAATCATTTTTACGGCTGCGCCGTGTCCGGAACATTCCCGCCAATTCGTGAAGTTACGGCTCAGATTGAAGGGCAGTTGCTGGCACATGACAAACGACACACTGAATTTATCAAAGGCTATAAAACAAAATTTGTCGCCGGTGACCTTGAAAAGGCCTGCGCCGACCAGGGATTTGCATTTTATCAGGACAAAGCTCCGGAATTTTTTCCCGAACGCTTTGTCAGAGAAGCGCCGCGCTGCCTGATTGTACCCATAAAATTCCGGGATCAGATTTACGGTTGCATTATTGTCACGTCCAAAGATGAATTTGACGCTCACAAACTTTGTCAAAATGACGGATTATTCCTGATGCGTCTTGCCGAAATTGCATCGTTATGCCTGGAAATCATCAAAGATTTCCGCAAACGGCAGGAATATGAACAACATCTTCAGTCGGCAAGAGAGGAAGGCATGATGCAGGTGTCGTCCGGAATTATTCACAATATCGGCAACGCTGTCACGATTGCCAAGCTGACGGTAACTCGCCTGCTGGATAAAGTCACGGCAAAAAAAGAAGAGCGACCGGAAACGCTTATTCTCGAGGAAATTATACCTCGGCTGCAAAAAGAGCTGGAAAGTGGAACGGTTGAAAAATTTCTCAAAGAAGACAAGGCGGGAAAACAGTATTTAGACATAATTCAGGAACTGCTGACACATGTGGGAAAAAATGCCGAAGATGCCTTCGGAATGCTTCAGTCACTCTCGGATAAGCTGTTTCATATTAGTGAAATTATTGAACTGCAACAACGCTTTATCGGAGAGCTGGGAACGGAAAATATGACTCAGTTGACTGGCGTGATTGATTCATCGGTGACAATCTTTGACGAGTCTTTTAACAAGCACGGATTCAAAATTGACTGCAATCTGGATAAAAATGTTCCGGAAGTATTAATTGACGCATCAATGATTACTCAGGTCTTTATCAATATCATCAAGAATGCGGTTGAAGCAATGGTGACGGAAAAAAATCCGGACAAAAAATACCAGCTTAAAATCCGGCTTAAAGAAGAAGGTAAAAATAACAAGACTTATGCCGTAACCGAGATTGAAGACAACGGACCGGGTATTACTCCGGAAATTAAAGCAAAAATTTTTGAGTTCGGCTTTTCAACGAAAACCGCAACTAACTCCAGCTCCCGCGGCATTGGTCTCCACTTCTGCGTTGACTGCATAAACAAATACGGCGGCAGCATTGACGTTGATAGCAAGGTCGGTAAAGGAACTACGTTTAAAATTAGCCTTCCAGCATATAAAAGATAATGTTCCGAATGTCCAAATAGTATTCCCGGCTGAAGTCTTGTTTTAATAAAACCGTAATCAACCTTGTCACATAAAACCAGAATATATTAATGAGGTTTTCTCTAAATGAAAGTGATTAAAAGCGTTCCAGCCATGCAACAGTATTCGCTGGCGGCAAAAAAACATGGGAAAATTATTGGCGTTGTGCCGACAATGGGATATTTACATGCCGGACATACGTCTCTGATTGATTTGGTCAGGGCAAAAACTGAAATTGTTATTGTAACGATTTTTGTTAATCCGACCCAATTTGGCGCAAATGAAGATTTAAGTAATTACCCACGGGATTTTGAGCGTGATTTGCAGTTGTGCGAACAACATGGCGCCGATGTCGTTTTTGCTCCGGAACCGGATGACATGTACTGCGCCGACCGCAGCGTCTGGGTTATAGAAGAGAAATTGTCGCGTGGTCTGTGCGGACGCAGCCGTCCGGAACATTTTCGCGGAGTAACGACGGTGGTTGCCAAACTGTTCAATATCACCTTGCCGGATGTGGCGATTTTCGGCCAGAAAGACGCTCAACAGGCGTTGGTATTACAACGGATGGTACGGGATTTGAATTTCCCGGTTGAAGTTATAGTTGCTCCGATTGTCAGAGAAGCTGACGGCCTGGCAATGAGCTCCAGAAACCGTTATCTGTCCGAAAATGAACGGAAGTCGGCATTGTGCATTTCCAGGTCATTGTTTAACGCAGAATTACAGATTAAAAAGAATGGACTCGCGGCGCTGGGAGAAATTCTCAGTTCTGTCTGGGATAACATTCGCGAAGCCGGCGGAGCCATTGATTATGTGGAAGGTTTAGATGCTGATACTCTGGAACCGGTAACAGAACATACTGTGGCTATCTTGATTGCCGTTGCGGCTGGTTTTGGACGGGCCAGACTGCTGGATAATATTTTAGTAAAAATCAAAGATTAAGTTCTAGTCAAATAGATTTTCCCGGTCAATGAGATATATTCTACTGTAGCGCAGGCTAAAGTGGCAAATTAATTAATAACTTTTATAGAATATATCCGGAGGATAAGCATATATGAAAAAGCTATACTACAGAGAGAAAGACTTTCTGAAAAACCTCTCACAGCTTTACATGAGACCATCCTACCCGCCGGAAATAGAAGACTCCGTCAGAGCAATCCTCGCCGATGTAAAATCCAAAGGCGATGCGGCTCTAGTTAAATACGCGGAAAAATTTGACCATGTAAAGTTAACCCCGGAAACATTTCGCGTCAGCGAAGACGAAGTAAAACAGGCGCTGCTAAAAGTTGACAGAGAAAGCAAAAAAGCGGTCAATATAGCTTTAAATAATGTCAACAATTTTTCTAAATTGCGTATTCCTGAGCCATGGTGTCATTCTCCCCGGCCGGGAGTAATTGTGGGCGAGCGTTTTGAGCCGATGGATCGAGTCGGAGTTTATATTCCCGGCGGAACAGCGCCGCTAGTGTCAACAGTAATTCATACTGCGGGAATTGCCAAGGCTGCCGGAGTCAAAGAAATTGTCGCGGTGACTCCGCCGGGACGCGACGGCAACATTCATCCTGCAGTACTTTATGCCATGCACAAAGCCGGAGTAACTGAAATTTACCGGCTGGGCGGTGTCTACGGAATTGCGGCAATGGCTTATGGAACAAAATCTATTCGCAAAGTTGACAAGATTGTCGGCCCGGGTAATGCGTATGTTACCGCCGCCAAAAAAATGGTTTACGGAGAAGTGGCAATTGATATGGTTGCCGGTCCTTCTGAAATAATGATTATCGCTGATGACAGTTGCGATCCGGAATTCATTGCGGCAGATATGCTTTCTCAGGCCGAACATGGAAGCGGCCTTGAACAAGCGGTATTATTGAGCACGGACAGCGTGTTGATTGAACAAGTGGAACAGGCCATTCTGCGCCAGAAAATGCAGCTTTCCAGGCAGGAAACAGTGGACAACGTTCTGAAAAACGGAGTCTTTATGATTCACGTCCGGGATTTGGAACAGGCAGCGGAGATTGCCAGTGATTATGCTCCGGAGCATTTAGAAATAATGTGTACTCATGCTGGCAGAGTGGCAAAAAAAGTAAAAGCCGCCGGCGCTATATTTATTGGTCAATGGACTCCGGAGGCCATCGGAGACTTTTGCGCCGGTCCCAGCCATGTGCTGCCTACAGCCGGCAGCGCAAGATTTTTCAGCGGCTTGAGTGTTGAAGGCTTTTTCCGGAGAACCAGTATTATCAACTATCAAAAAGGCGCGCTCCGCAAAGAAGCTGCAACCGTTGGGAAATTCGCGGAAATGGAAGGCCTTGACGCTCACGGCAGGAGCGCTTCAGTCAGAATTAACAGCGAAAGATAAACCAGCAATGAACAAGAAGAATAAATATATCTCATATTTTCGCCCGACCATTGATGCCATGGACGGCTACACGCCGGGCGAACAGCCCAAAATATTGAATATCATCAAACTGAACACAAATGAAAATCCTTACCCGCCATCGCCCAAGGTTAAACAGTTGTTTGGAAATATTGACTACAGCCGCCTCCGGCTGTATTGCGAACCGCAGGCTGACGGCTTGCGGGATGTCATCGCCGGATTGCACGGCGTAAAACGTGAAAATGTTATCGCCGGCAACGGCTCCGATGATATTTTGACTATTGCATTCCGCGCCTTTACTGACTCCACCCGTCCAGTTGCCTGCCTGAATCCTACTTATTCGCTGTATCCCGTGTTGGCTCAACTTCAGGGTGCGGAATGTATGCACCTGACGCTGAATAATGATTTTTCGCTCCCGGATAATCTTCTGGAACAGGCGAAAAAAGCCAATATGCTGATTATAACCCGTCCCAACGCTCCGACCGGGAATTCGTTTCCGATGGCAAAAATGGTTGAAATTTGTGAAAATTTTAACGGCATTGTGCTGATTGATGAAGCTTATGCGGATTTCGCTGATGACAATTGCATTGAATTGGCCAAACGTTACAACAACGTAATCGTCAGCCGCACCTTGTCCAAAAGTTATTCAATGGCCGGGCTCCGGCTGGGTTATGCCATCGCCGCCGAACCGGTAATCACCGGCATGATGAAAGTAAAAGACTCATACAATGTTGACATGCTCACTCAACTGCTAGGCGCGGAAGCGCTAAGCGATCAGGAATATCTCCGGAAAACGGTTCTGACCATTCGCCAATCCCGTAAACGGCTGATTGACGGCCTGCAACGGCTGGGATTTTACATTGTGCCGTCAGCCGCCAATTTTATTTTTGCCGCCCCGCCGGACAAAAATGGCGAACGTTTATTCAAATTATTAAGAGACCATGCAATAATCGTCAGATATTTCCCCGGTGAGTTTACCGGCAGTTATATAAGGATTACCATTGGCACTGACGAGCAGGTGGATAAACTGCTCAAAATCGCCGGAGATATTTTTCCGGCTGTTTGAAATAAAAAGAGGAGTTGATATGGCAAAGTCTGGAGAGAATTGCGGCAAAGAGGAACCAATTGAAAAACAGCTCTGGAAAGCTGCCGATAAACTCAGAAAAAATATTGATGCCGCCGAATATAAGCATATCGTGCTCGGTCTGATTTTCCTTAAATATATTTCCGATTCGTTTGAAGAACTCCATTCCATACTGAAAAGCGGACAAGGCGATTATGCCGGAGCTGATCCGGAAGACAAGGACGAATACAAAGCGGAAAATGTTTTCTTTGTCCCTGAAACCGCTCGCTGGTCATACTTGCAATCCAAAGCCAAACTGCCTGAAATCGGCAAAGACGTTGACAACGCCATGGATGTCATTGAAAAAGACAATCCGTCGCTGAAAGACGTGCTGCCAAAAGTTTTCGCCCGTGGCAATCTTGATCCGACCAGCCTTGGCAGCCTGATTGACCTGGTCAGCAATATCGCGCTTGGCGATGCTAAAGCTCGCAGCGCTGATGTCCTTGGTCATGTGTTTGAATACTTCCTGGGTGAATTCGCGCTGGCTGAAGGTAAACAGGGCGGACAGTTTTATACTCCGCGCAGCATTGTTGAACTACTGGTAAAAATGTTGGAGCCATACAAAGGCCGCGTGTTTGACCCGTGCTGCGGTTCCGGCGGTATGTTTGTGCAATCCGAAAAGCTGGTGGCTGAACACCAGGGGAATGTAAATGACATTTCCATTTACGGTCAGGAAAGCAATCAGACCACCTGGCGACTGGCGAAGATGAACCTTGCGATTCGCGGGATTGACAGCTCACAGATTAAATGGAATAATGAAGGCTCGTTCCTGAACGATGCGCATAAAGATTTGAAGGCTGATTACATTATTGCCAATCCGCCGTTTAACGTCAGTGACTGGTCGGGTGAACTCTTGCGCAATGACGGCAGATGGAAATACGGCGTTCCTTCAGCTGGCAATGCCAACTATGCCTGGATCCAGCATTTTCTCTACCATTTAAATTCTGGCGGTATCGCCGGTTTCGTTCTGGCGAAAGGTTCGCTGACTTCCAAAAGTTCCGGCGAGGGCGACATCCGGAAAGCATTGATTGAAGCGCGGCTGGTGGATTGCATTGTCAATCTGCCTGCAAAGCTCTTTCTGAATACGCAGATTCCTGCCAGTCTGTGGTTTTTGCGCCGCAGCAAAACCACTCGCGTTGACGAAATTCTGTTCATCGATGCCAGAAATGAAGGACATCTGATTAACCGCCGCACCAAAGAACTTTCAGAGGATGATATTCAAAAGATTACTTCAACTTACCACAATTGGCGAACCATGAACGGGAGCTATCAAGACATCAAAGGCTTCTGTAATTCCGCTTCCATTGACCGAGTCAAGGAACTGGATTATGTGCTTACCCCTGGCCGTTATGTCGGGTTGCCTGATGACGAAGATGATTTTGACTTCAATGAGCGTTTTTCCAGTCTGAAAGCTGAATTTGAAGCACAGTTGCAGGAAGAGACAAAGCTCAACGCACTGATTCAGGAAAATCTGAAGAAGGTGAAGCTGATATGAATAAGAAACAAATCATTATGGTGTCATCCACCATATACGGAATAGAGGAGCTGCTTGAACGCATATATACTCTATTAACTGGTTTTGGCTATGAAGTCTGGATGTCGCATAAAGGCGCCATGCCTGTTTATTCAACTAATAGCGCATTCGATAATTGTCTTAAAGCCGTAGAACAATGCGATCTTTTTCTTGGTCTTATCACCACCAGTTATGGTAGCGGTCAGAACCCGGCTGACAGAAAAGGCCTCTCCATTACCCACCAGGAAATCATTAAAGCTATTGAACTTAATAAACCAAGATGGATTCTTGCCCACGATCATGTCGTATTTGCCCGTTCATTGCTGACCAGTCTCGGCTATAAAGGCAAAGCCGGACGTAAAAAGCTTATTCTTGCAGAAAATAAAGTATTTAATGATCTTCGTATTCTTGATTTATATGAAGACGCTACTATTGACCATAGGAAAGTACTGGCCGAACGTAAAGGAAACTGGGTGCAAAAATTCAGAAGTCCGGAAAACAGCGCTATTTTTATTACCGCCCAATTCTCTCGCTATCATGAAGTTGAAGCTTTCATTCGTGAAAATTTCGAGAATAGCGTTCTGCAAGACGGAGGTGAGTCATGACGCCCGATGCAATTCGTAAAATTTTACAGCTTGGCGAAGTACCCGGAGTGGAGTTTAAAGTCAATACAGCGCCCAATATCATCGGGAAAGAGGTTTGCGCTCTTTTAAACTCTGCCGGAGGCTATGTTGTTTGCGGAGTCAGTGATAAAGGTTCTGTCCAGGGAATTGACGCCATGCATGGAGACCAGACCGGTTTGGAGCATAAATTATACGACGGCATTACCCCGAAAACATTCATCGCGCTGGAAATGATGGAACTGGACGGAAAATCCATCATTGTTATTGAAGTGCCTGTCGGCAAGGATTTGCCATATGCTTACCAAAACAAAATCTACATTCGGGAAGGTGAAAAAACTCGTCTTGCAGATGTAAATACAGTCCGGGATATGGTGATGAGAAGTGAAATTGAACCAGAACGCTGGGAAAGACGTTTTTCTTTAGCCGACCAGGAAACTGAGGTGGATTTTATTGAGGTCAAAAATACTGTCAGTGATGCGCAGAAAGTACAACGGAATTTTTTCCGCGATTCAGAGAATACCCAGTCAATATTGGAAGAACTGTCTGTCTCGCGGTATGGACGCCTTACTAATGGCGGGGATGTGCTTTTTACATACCAGCCGGCCAGGCGTCTGCCACAGTGCCGCGTAAGGGCGTTTAGCTACAGTTCTGACAAAACCGGCGACACCTACCATGACATGAAATCTTTTGAAGGTCCACTGTACCAGGTATTCGAACAGGCGTATAACTTTATTATTCGCAACATTCCGACCATCGCTCGCTTTACTCAGGATTCCGCGCAGAGACAGGACACGCCGCTCTATCCGCCATTCGCTATTCGCGAAGCGCTCATTAACGCTTTTGCTCATCGCGACTACAGTAGCCATTCCGGCGGAGTCTCCATAAATATTTATCCCAAAAGACTTGAAGTTTGGAACAGCGGAAGCCTGCCGGAAGGCATCACGCCGGACAGCCTTGCGCAAGGTCATCTCTCCATCCTTCGCAACCCGGATATTGCCCATGTTCTTTATTTGCGGGGGATGATGGAAAAAGCCGGGCGGGGAAGCGCGCAAATCATCAAATCATGCAATGACGCTCAGTTGCCTTGCCCGGAATGGACTTCAGACCCCAAACTCGGCGTGACCCTGACTTTATTCGCTCCGGAAGTAACCCCGGAAGCAACCCCGGAAGTGTTGAGGCTGTTGCAGAACATTCAGGGAGAAATGCTCCGGCGGGAAATACAGAATAAACTCGCACTGAAAGACCCTGACCATTTCCGGAAAGCTTATATCAATCCTGCATTGGAAGCCGGGTTGATTGAAATGACCATCCCGGAAAATCCCAGGAACCCTAAGCAAAAGTACCGTTTAACTTCCCTTGGGAAAATGATCGCGCAAGTGCCGGAAAATCTGAAAAGCGTGAAACTTGTATGAGTAATGTATTGCTTTATATTTTACTTTAAGAGACGAAAGTAAAATAAGTTATTTTATAATTTACTTTGGAGTTATAATTGGATATTTCTGAAAAAGGTGAGGCTGACATGAACAGCAACAACGATAAATTCTATTTTACTGTAGCTCAGTTGATTGAGATTCTCAAAGCTATGCCGCAGAATCTGCCCGTGCTGGTGAGCGGATATAATAGCGGGTATGAAAATTTCAACCCTCCACGAGTGGTGGGGCTGACTCATAAAACAGAAAATATGTACCGGGATGGCGAATTCCAACCGCCGGAAAAAGGCGAAACCGCTGAAATACAGGCCGTCGTGCTGGATAGAGCGATGCGAGATGACTAAAAAAGACATAACGGCCTTTCAGCAGATGAAAATTTTGCCCGCACACGCTGGAGTAAAAAGGATGGAAATTAAAGAAAAACTCAATGCGCAAATGCCGGAAAATTTGAAAAAGGTGAGGCTGAATGACTAAAAAAAATATTAAAGACATATACTCTCTGGCTGAAACGCTGAAAAATATCCAAGAACAAGCTGATAAACTCGGCATTTTTACAGAAAACAGAGAACTGTTGGAATGTGAAAAATGCGGGCTTTTAGAAGATTATACTTTTAAGCACGGTCTGATAACATATGTTGCGGCAAATTGCACCGGCGGTAAATTGAAAGACTCTGGACTTCGCTTTAAAGCAACCGATAATCCGTCACAATTTATATGTCCGCAATGCGGAAATTCCATCAAGTTGCCGGATGAAAATATTAACGACTAACTTGATAATTTTCCTAATAAATGAGATTAGAAAATGAAAATGAAAGCACAGTTGCAGGAAGAGGCAAAGCTCAACGCGCTGATTCTGGAAAATTTGAAAAGCGTAAAACTGGTATGAGTAAAATGTCATCGGTCACTATTGACGGCATATCGATGCAAAATATCATCTACACTATTCGAGATGTGCAGGTGATGCTGGATCGTGATTTGTCACATTTTTACGGCATAGAGAATCGCGCTTTGAAACAGGCCGTCAGGCGAAATCCTGAGAGATTCCCGGACGACTTTATGTTTGAGTTGAGCGATATTGAAATTGATTTGCTGGTATCACAAAATGTGATACCTTCCAAAAAACATCTGGGCGGCGCTCGTCCTTTTGCTTTTACAGAGCAAGGCGTGGCAAGCCTTTCGAGTGTTTTGCAAAGTGAAAAAGCAATATTTATCAACATACAAATCATGCGGGCATTTGTCGCCATGCGCCGGTTTATTGCCACTAATGCGCCGGTTTTTCACCGTCTGGACACTGTGGAAAGAAAACAAATAGAGCATAAAATAGAAACGGACCAGAAATTTGAACAGATATTTGCTGCCCTCGAAAACGGAAGTATTATCCCCAAACAGGGTATCTTCTTTGACGGACAGGTTTTTGACGCCTACCAGTTTGTTTCTGACCTGATCCGATCCGCCGAAAAATCCATCCTGCTGATTGACAACTATATTGATGATACCGTCCTGACCCATTTTGCCAAACGCAAAAAAACCGTGACTTTTGTGGTTTTAACCAGAACCATCTCCAGGCAACTGGAACTCGACGCAAAGAAATTTAACGCGCAGGATCCGCCAGTGGTGTTGAA
>JBAYVM010000015.1:0-18282 GCA_041674645.1 Victivallaceae bacterium
CGCAAGATGTCCATCCCTCCGCAATATATTCCCTCTTGTAATTCCAAATTTTGTGTCAGAACAGAGTAACTGTGTCTGATTGTTTTATAATCGAAAAACGAAAGGAGAGGGGAAATGAAATTGCGTGCTTTATGATGCCGTTTTGGGGGCGGCATCGCTCCGTCAACTTCTGCAGTATGAGTTGGCGGAGCTCTTTCAAAATAAATAAATTAAATAAAATGAGGTGTAATCATGAAGGGACTTTTTTTCGTAACGCTGGTAATATTGGCGCTGGTTGGATTGTGGGGTTGGAGTTGCTCAAAATCACTCGATAAATCTTTGACGGAAATGAATTCGTTGAAAACCAAACTTTCCGCGGCGGAAACGAAAGCCACGGAATTGCAAGCCAGCCTGGACAAAACTAACACTACCCTCCGCAGCCTTGAACAGGACCGGAACGCGCTTCGCAGAAAATTGGATAATGCAGACAAGAGTTCAAACGAAAGCCCGGCCGTAGCCCAAGCAACTCCGGAAATGATTCAACCACCATCGGGCCAACCAAAAATAATCGGTTACAAAGAACAGAAAATAAACGGAGTTGTGGTCGGGAAAACACCCATTTACGAAAAAGTTGAAGCCCCCGCAACGGTTGTGACTGCCGTCGCTGTTCCGGTGAAAATGGTTGACCCGGCAGTCAAGGCTCAAGCGGAAAAACTCAAAAATGACATCAACGATTTGACCTTTGACTTGAAAAATCTGAATAACCAGATTGCGTCAAAAGAACGCGAGCTGTCCAATATCAAAAATTTCATGATTACTAAGCGGAAGAAAAAAGGCTGGTACTATAGAGACTATCCCGGTCATATCTATCGCCCGGAAGACTATAACAGTCGCAGTATGAGAAATCGTCCAGTTACCTGGATAATGGAAAGCAAAGAGGAAATTATTGCTGTCAAGTCCAAGCCGGTTGAACAGGAGTTAAAAGATCTCAACCGCCAGAAAAACGAGCTGGAAAGAAAACTCGAAGCTAAAAACGCTGAATACATCCGCCAGTCTCAAATGGCATCAAGAAAATAGAATCCTGAAAACTTTTTGCGAATGTCCGGGTGCGCGGCGGCTTTGCTGCCCACCCGGCATTCTTCTGCCTGTCACATAGTTGCATTCGTCAGGTGAACGACTATTTAGAGACTTTTGAGCGGTGAGGGATAACAAAATCTGAACTTGTATTTTGGACTGGACAAAAATAATGATTTTAGATAATGAAAATAAAAATCTGAAAATACATTGCTCTGATAATATTGTTACCGAATTCCGTAAGATTGGCGGTAAATCAAAAAGATATTCTTGTCTGTAAGCCGCCGGACGAAAAAAATACTGAGGGAAATATTTGATGGCAAGTCTTGATGACACAAAACTGAAAGCGCCTGAAAAACAGGTTGTTTCAAAAAAAAGAGTTACCGATCATGGTGAAATTTATGCCGCCAGGCGGAAAGTCAGTGCAGGATTTTGCTGAATCATGGACCGACGAAAAGCTCTACAAAAAATATGGTTTAAGCAGGGAAAAAATAGAATTTATAGAGTCAATGATTCGTCCGATGGATGTTGAAAGTCCGCAATCGAAGAATAATGACGGGAACAGTTAGCAGGCAATTCGGTGGATTAAATTTATGAAGATTGGTCATGAAAGCGAAACATTAGAGTTTAAAAAGAGCGCCGGAGAGTTGAAGGAAGGCATTATTTCGATAGTTGCCATTATCAACAAGCACAATAGCGGTGAGCTCTATTTTGGCATCCGGAACGACGGCATGGTGACCGGGCAGGATGTTTCGGAGAAAACGCTGCGTGATGTCAGCCAGGCGATAGCCAATCATATTGAGCCGAAAATTTTTCCGCGGATTGCACAAGTGGTTATCAACCATCAGAATTGCATTCATGTCGCGTTTTCTGGGGAGCATGTTCCATATTTTGCTTATGGGCGGGCCTATCTGCGGGTTGCCGACGAGGATAAGCTGATGCCGCCCAAAGAACTGGAGCGCTATATTTTAAAGAAGAATAAGGCGCTTGAAAAATGGGATGCCGGAGTTTCTGACTGCACGCTTGGCGAGATCGGTGAAAACGTTTTAAAAGAATTTTTAGAACGCGCGAACATAGCTGGACGGGTTGATTATGTTTACACAACTAAGCGGGACATTTTAAATAAGCTTGGGCTTCTGGTTGGCGACAAAGTAATAAACGCCGCCAGAGTTTTGTTTGCCAGTCCGCAAGATTTGGAAATCCAGATGGCGATTTTCGCGACCGTGGAAAGAGTTACGTTTAATGATATCAAGCGTCATTCCGGCAATGCTTTTGAGCTCATTGAGATTGCCGAAAAGTACGTCAGGAATAATATCAAATGGCGTGTGGAGCTTGACGGTTCTATTCACCGGCGCGAAATTCCGGAGATTCCGATGGAAGCGGTGCGCGAAGCGCTGGTCAATTCATTCTGTCACAAGGATTACCAGGTTTCTCAGAATAATGAAGTGGCGATTTACAAAAACCGCATTGAGATATACAATCCGGGGGCCTTCCCCGAAGGTCTGACGCCGGACGACTTTATAAACGGCTCGGAGCGTTCAATCAAGCGGAATCCGAAGATCGCGCAATTAATGTACTATTCGAAAGATGTTGAAAGTTTCGGTACAGGCTTGAAGAGAATAACTCAGACCTGCGAAGCCGCTGGAGTGAAAGTAGATTTTCAATTGTTGAAAGCCGGGTTCATGGTTGTTTTTTACCGTCCGGAAAACGCTAAAGCCGATAAAAAAGCCGATAAAAAAGCCGATAAAAAAGCCGATAAAAAGCAGCAGCAATATCATGCGAAGATTATTGAATATCTGCATGTCCATGAATTTATTACGAACTCGGCAGCCCGTGAAATATTGAAACTTGCCGCGTCCACCACTAAGCGTGTTTTGGCAGATATGGTTGAAAACAATTTGATAATTGCTGTTGGCGAGCGCCGGACAAGAAGATATGCTTTAAAAAGAGGCAATTACAATGAGCAATAAAGAATTTTTTCCACCACGCCCTTACCAGCCCTCAATAGAGGATTGCTGAGGATTGGCTATACCTGTGTTGAGGTTCAGAAAAACGCGATTGTTCCAAACAACAGTTTTACTGAGTTTATGGTTTATACAAGGCCACCGGCGGCAACTAGTTCCATTTTGGAACATACTGCCGAAAACTAATTTTAAAAATACAGAATTGTTCAGGATAAATTTTTTGAAAGCGATTTTGACCAGGAGATTAAAAGGATTGAAGGCAAAGAATGAATTACTGGCTGGTAAAATTTGCGCCTTTCAGGAATAGCTGGCAGGATATCTTAAAGGACGGCAAGTTTGAAATTTATTCTGTCTGGAGCGCTCATGCCCGCAATGGAAAGACTCAAATTTAGCTAATCTTTGCGTTAAAACGACAATAATCTCATGGCTGATTTTCTATTTTTTATTTGCATTGAAACCAATGAATTATACTTTAATGTCATGCAGATTAATCTTTAATATCAGCTGTTCGTGTTTAGTAAAAAAATATGCACAATATGAGGTGCAAAGGAATGAAAATTGAATTTTCCTCCAGAAAGTCTTTTCGGTTTACTTTGAGTATTATCGGGGTAATGTTTGTGCTTCATATTTTTTCAATGATTTTGCAATACGGGTTGGGCGTGCCGTCTAAGAATTTTTTTGTGCATCTGTTGAATATGGAGTATGAAAATAATATACCATCACTCTGGTCAGGTCTGCTTTTGTTGTACGCGTCATTTCTGCTTTTCTGCGTCAGCAGGCAAATGTTCAAAGAGGAAAAATCTTATAAGTGGCTGTGGACATTATTGTCTCTGGCGTTTTTTTATCTTTGTCTGGACGAGACTTTTGAACTGCACGAGAAAGCAATGGCTCCTACGCATGACCTGTTAAATACCGGTGGCATTTTTTATTATTCATGGGTGATTCCGGCGGGGGCCGCATTAATTATTATGGGGTTGGTTTACCTGAAATTCATCTTCAGTCTGCCAGCCAGAACCCGTAATCTTTTTATTCTTTCAGGCGCAATATATGTTGGCACGGCAATTGGTTTTGAATTGATTGAAGGTCCGATTGATCAGGCCGGGCATTGGATGAATTTGCAATATGCAATTTTAGTAACGTTTGAAGAGACACTGGAAATGTTCGGGATTTGCCTTTTCACCTATGCCGTGATTGACTATGCGGACACGCGCTTACCAGGAAAATCATTGGATATAATTCTATAAAATTACTGCATATACTCAAGTTTGCGACAGTCGCCAGTTTTTGCGGTAATATTCTTCGCCAAAATGATTAATGTGTTCCGGGAGAATAAACATTCCTCCTGAACGTAATTTTTGTCCGGAATCGAGAATTTCCAGCATTGCCCGGCGGATGGAGTTATCCCGTGGATAGGTTTTAAAATCGCCAGCGTCGCGTCCGAAAATGAAAAACATGCCATCGCGACCGTTTGACGGCCATGGCGACAGGTACAACTGCCGCATGAAATTTGCCAGGTTGGATTCCGGGAGCGCGGCTTCGAGTTGCGGATTGAATATCCAGGAGGCGCAGACAAACGCTTTCACCGGTTTGTCCGGGAAGTATTTGCGATAAAAGTTGGAGGCGAGGTGTAATGATTCGCCGCAGACATCCAGCGACATTCCGCCGCCACCGGGAATATGAATGCCGGGCGCAAAATCTCCGGGTCCTAAAACTTTTTCCCATTCCGCCAGCGCCAGTTTTATTTTATTTTTCGGCAGAGCATGACCGAGTGGTGAAATCGGAATGCCGGTGACCGCGTTTGATTCTTCAATTAATTCTGCAATCAGATACGCTTCAGATTCAGTTTGGGCGTTATACAGGCAGAAACCGTTTTCATCCAGTCGCCAGCCGGCGTTGCATAACGCGATGATTTGACCGTTGATTTTATGTCTGAAAACGGTTGGATAATTCTGGCTGAGTTCCTGATTCATGTATTCAAAACGGCCAATCCGGAATAATTTGTTGATCATGTACCAGCCGGTCCAGCGTAATTGTTGACGGGTCAGCCCCGGCTGTCCGTTGTGCGCAGACTGATAAATTACGATTGTTCCGCCGAGCCAGGGGGCGCAGTCCAACGCGTATTGTTCCGGAATTCCCGCCAGCCGGAATGATTTTACCCATTCCGGAATGGAACTCAGTCCGATGATTAAGTAGAACAGTCCGCAGTTTTCGCCTAAAAACTCGCTCATTTCCGGCCATTCTTGAAACTTTGATTTTTCCCGGTCATATTCACACAGTGTCCGGTGAGCGTGCCAGGCCAGTAGTTTTGCTGCGTTTGAAGCTGAAATAGTTGTCGCGGTATCAGCCAGCAACGGCAGAAACTTATGGTCAGCGTTTATTAAAGAGTAATATTTTTCATAGAACTCGTGTTCCAGAAAAGGCAAGGTTGCCGCCGGGCAGGAGACCACTGATTTTTCCCAATTTAAACTTACTACTGGCAGATAGCTGGCATCCAGATTCAATTCAGCGAAAACTTTTTCCAGTTGCATGAAATAATCAATCCTTAGCAAATTATTTGCTCATTTCGAGCATTCTGACGATTGAGCCTTTGGCTTTTTCAATGATGTCAACTGGCAGAATAATTTCTGTTTCCATATTTTCCAGCGAACGCAGAACGTCGGAAAGTTCAATCAGTTTCATATTCGGGCAGACCGCCTGTTCTGAAACCGGAATGAACATTTTGTCCGGATTTTCTTTTTGCAACCGGTGAATAATTCCCTGTTCAGTGCCGACGATAATCTGTCTGGCGGCGGTTTCACGCGCAAAACGCAACATTCCGCCGGTGCTGAGTGACACGTCCGCCACGGCAACCACTTCTGGGGTGCATTCCGGGTGGGCCATGACTACCGCGTCCGGGAATTCAAGTTTTTTGCGTTTAATCATTTCGGCGCTGATGCGCATGTGTGTCGGGCAAAAGCCTGGCCATAACAACAGTTTTCGTCCGAGCTCGCGGGCAACATTCGCGCCCAGATTTTTATCCGGCAGGAAGATAATTTCTTTTTCCGGCGGAATGGCGCCGATGATTTTGGCGGCGTTGGCAGAGGTACAGCAAATATCGACTTCTGTTTTTACTTCAGCGGTGCTGTTGACGTAACACACGGTTACGGCTCCGGGATGAAGCGCTTTCAGTTTTTTTAATTTTTCCACGTCGGCCATATCCGCCATCGGACAACCGGCGGCTGCCACCGGATGCAGTACGGTTTTTGACGGTGAAAGTATTTTGGCAGTTTCCGCCATGAATTTGACGCCGCAGAAAACAATTACATCGGCGGTAACGTCTTTGGCTTTAATGCTCAATTCAAGTGAATCGCCGACGAAATCGGCAACATCCTGAACTTCACCCAAAACATAATTATGCGCCAGAATAACGGCATTGCGTTTTTTGCGCAGTTGATTAATCCGGTCCATCATTTCTTGTATGGAATCATTATTTATCATCTGTCTATACCTCGAAAATTCTATGATTAAAAATATTTACATCAACTTAAAGTATTTCCGGATTAATTATCTCCGTAAAACCGTCCGAATCAAGTGCGGTAATGAAAATTTCCGCTAATTTTTCCACTGTATAATCAATATCTGCTGCATTTGTGTCTTTGCCGACAGAAAAACGCAATGCGCCAAACAACATTAACGGCGGCAAGCCCATGGCTTTCAGCACTCTGGAGACTTCATCTTTTTTTGCGTCACAGGCAGAACCGGCGGAAACGGCAATGCCTTCGCGGTCAAGTTGTTCCGCCAGCGCCCGGCTGTAATAACCGGGAAAGCTGATATTCAGAGTGTTACAAATTCTGCTGGCGGCACAGCCGTTGATTTTTGCCTGCGGAGCAATTTGTCGAATTTTGTATTCCAACCGGTCGCGAAGTTTTCGGCAGTGTGCCGTGTAAGCGTCAAGATTTGCCAGGGCAATTTCACAAGCCGCGCCGAAACCGGCGATTGCGGGGACATTTTGCGTGTCAGTATAAAACTTGGGTTGTTGGCCGTCATTCCGGACATACAATGCGCCGCTGCCTTTCGGGCCGTACAATTTATGCCCGGAGATAGATAACAGGTCGGCGCCAAGTTCGTTCACATCGATAGACATTTTCCCCGCCGCCTGCACAGCATCCCAGTGCAATTTTATTTTATGTCGGCTGGCTATTTTTGCAATGGATTTGAAATCTTGAATTGTTCCGGTTTCGTTATTTGCCAGAATCAGTGAAATGAGTGAGGTGTCAGGCGTGATGGCGTTATTCAAAGTTTCCGGTTTGATCAGCCCTTCACAGTCAACCGGCAGATAAATTACTTCAATATTTTCCTGCTCCAGTCTGCGGCATTGTTTGTAAATTGAATTGTGTTCGACTTGAGAAGTGATAAGTTTAATTTTCTTATTACGTGGCAATAACCGGACAGAACCGGAAACTGCCAGATAATTGGCTTCGGCGCCGCCGGAGGTAAAAATAATTTCTTCCGGAGTCGCGCTCAGCAACGCGGCAACTTGCGCGGCAGCCTTTTTTGCTGCCGCCACCGCGTCCTGTCCGAAGGAATGGAGGCTTGAAGAGTTGCCGAACTTTTCAGTGAAGTACGGCAACATTTTTTGAACAACTTCAGGCAGCGCCGGAGTCGTGGCATTATAATCCAGATAAACCTTTCTCATAACTCCTGTTCCTGACGGCGCTGCGATGAAGCGCGTTATTTGCTGGCTGACAACGCCTGATTGAAATCGGCGATAATGTCTTCAATATCCTCAATTCCGACAGAAACCCGGATGAAATCCCGGTTTATTCCGGCGGCATTCTTGGATTCGTCGGACAATTGTTGATGCGTCGTTGTCCATGGATGAATGACCAGAGTTTTGACATCGCCGACATTAGCGAGATGTTTGGCCAGCTTGACGGATTCAATAAACTTCACGGCGGCGTTTTCTCCGCCTTTTATTCCGAATCCGAATACCGAACTGAAGCCGCCTTTCAGATATTTTGTCGCAACTTTATGCGACGGGTGGTCTTTCAATCCCAGATAATTCACCCAGGAAACCTGCGGATGCGTTTTCAGATATTCCGCCAGCTTCATCGCGTTTTTACAATGAGCCGCCATCCTGATGGGTAATGTTTCCACGCCTTGCAGCAACAAAAATTCGTTAATCGGGCTGGGGCAGGGGCCGATATTTCTCATGCCTTGAACCCGGGCTTTGATGATGTAGGCGATATTTCCAGCTCCGGGCAGATTGCCAAACACATCCCAGTAAACCATGCCGTGATAGCTTTCGTCAGGGGTGGTGAATTCCGGGAATCTGCCACTTGACCAGTCAAATTTACCGCTGTCGATAATCATTCCGCCCATAGTCGTGCCATGCCCGCCAATCCATTTGGTGCAGGAGTAAACCACAATGTCCGCTCCATATTCAATCGGACGGCATAGTACCGGCGCAAACGTATTATCGATAATTACCGGCAGACCGAGTTTGTGTGCTGTTGTTGTAACCGGTTCCAAATCCGGCACATCGCCTTTGGGATTGCCGATGGTTTCGCCGTAAACCAGTTTCGTGTTCGGACGGACATTGGCTTGAATGCTTTCCGGAGTCAGCTCGTCAACAAAAGTTACTTCGATGCCGAAACGCGGCAGCGTGTGCTGAAACAGCGTCTGCGTTCCGCCGTAAAGTGACGCAGAGCTGATAATATGATCTCCGGCTGCCGCCAGATTGGTTATTGCCAGAAATATTGCCGACATGCCGCTGGAGGTGGCGAGGGCGCCGACTCCGCCTTCCATGGCCGCTATCCGCTGTTCAAGAACATCGGTTGTCGGATTCATCAGACGGGTGTAAATATTGCCAAATTCTTTCAGCGCGAAGAGGTTGGCCGCGTGTTCAGAAGATTTAAACACATAGCTGGCGGTCTGATAGATGGGAACGGCACAGGCTCCGGTTGTTGGATCTGGATTTTGACCGGCATGCAGTGAAAGTGTAGAAATTTTGTATTTGCTCATTTTTTGCTTATCCTATTTTATAAAATAATCCTGAAGTCAGATATCTTTCCGCGGTATCCGGAAAAATAGTAACGATGGTTTTTGACGCGTTTTCCGGACGTTTGGCGACTGTTACCGCTGCTGCGGCCGCTGCTCCGGCGCTGATGCCGCACAGAATGCCTTCCTCTGCTGCGGCCTTGCGGGCATATTCGATTGATTCTTCATCTGAAATCTGAATGGTTTCATCAAGCAATCCAGTGTCCAGAACGTGCGGAATAAAACCTGCGCCTATGCCCTGGATACCGTGTTTGCCGGGCGCATGTCCGGAGATGACCGCAGATGCGCTGGGTTCCACCGCAATCACTTTTATGGCCGGATTTTTTTCTTTAAGGAATTTGGCAATTCCAGTCAAGGTGCCGCCGGTGCCGACTCCAGCCACGAAAATGTCAACTTTGCCATCCAGATCATTCCATATTTCAACCGCAGTGGTTTCGTAGTGAGCTTGCGGGTTGGCCGGATTGTTGAACTGTTGCGGCATGAACGTATTTTCGTTCTCTGTCACCAGCTCTTCCGCTCTTTTTATCGCGCCGCTCATTCCAGTGTCGGCTGGAGTGAGCACAATTTTTGCGCCGAGATGCTGCAACAGCGCACGGCGTTCAAGCGACATGGATTCAGGCATGGTAATAATCAATTTGTAACCTCTGGCGGCGGCTACCATTGCCAGGCCAAGGCCGGTATTGCCGCTGGTCGGCTCAATAATCAGTCCGCCCGGCTTCAAAAGACCTTTCTGTTCCGCGTCATTTATCATACTAACCGCGATACGGTCTTTGACGCTGGAAGTTGGATTGTAAAACTCCATCTTGGCGTAGATTTTTGCGTTATTTTCCGTCAGTCCGCCACGATATCTTACCAATGGCGTTTTGCCGACAGTTTGCGAGATATTGTCATAAGTTTTCATATTACATACTCCGGATTAGTTTTGTTCATTTCTATTATACCGGTCAATGTTATTGCGGATGCTTCACGTTTGAATACATCAGACAGCGTTTTCCACGTTTTGCTGGTTCTGCAAATCGGCATTCGCTCACACTGCTTATCTTTTTCATTGCAATTTACAAACTCCACCGGACCTTCAAATAGCTCTATAATATCCAGTATTGTGATTCTGTCCGGTGACACATCAAGTAAATAACCTCCGTTACATCCCCTTTCTGTTCTGACATAACCAGCTTCTTTCAGCTTGATCATAATCTGTTCCATGTATGGTTCTGTGATGCCCTGTTCTGCAACCAATTCCTTGCCTTTAATGGTATTGCCGGAACCGCTGGTTTCGGCAAGCTGCAGGAGAATTCTCAGCCCATATCTTGACTTTGTTGATAGTTTCATTCTCCCATCCTGTTATTTTTTTAATGTTTACTTATAGGGTAAACATAATAGGTGTTTTTGAAAAAGTCAACTGCAATCTCATACTTTTTTATAAGATTTTTTTTATTCGCTCAGTAGTATGAAATTACGGGGTGATACGGCGGCAATCTGTCAATCACTACTATAGCTTACGACTTTTGATTTCGTAAAAAATCTGTTTGGAACGTTTGGCTTGTGAAGTTCAGAGAATTCAAAGAAAAATCAACGTCTAAGTGGAAAGTTTTTATTTGGTCATCTATAGTTAATTCAAACATTTGATTGGAGCTTTTTATATATGGAATTGAAAAAAATAGATACCGGGGAAGAATTTACTTTAATTGCTCTGTCCGGAATTCTGGATATTTCCGGAGTTCAAGAGGTGGAGATGGAGTTTTCTGAGATGACCGCAACCGGACAGTCGATGATTGTTAATCTTTCTGAAGTGACATTTCTTGCTTCGCTGGGCATGAGAATGTTGTTGAGCGCCGCGAAAAAGCTTAATGCTTCAGGGAAAAAATTGGTGTTACTTTCTCCACAGTCACTGGTCAAACTGGCATTGGAAACGGCCGGGCTTGAGTCTATTATTCCAATCGTCAGTGATTTGAACGAAGCCGTTAAATTGATTGAACAATAACCGTTTTTCGCGTTGCGGCAGGTAATTTGAAAATTCAAGGAGACTCTGCGGTGGACAAGAAAATGTCTTTTACGATAGCAAACAGCATGGAAGCTTTAGGAGGCCTTTGCCGGGAAGTTCATGCATTTATGGAGCGCCACAGCCTGCCTGCCGCGGCTATTTACGCCATTGATTTGTCACTGGAGGAAATGGCTACCAATATTATCAAGTACGGTTATGACGATAAACAAAAGCATGAGATTACAGTCGGGTTGGCTATTGGCAATAATCAGATAGCGTTGACGCTGGAAGATGACGGGCATGAGTTTAATCCGCTTGACGCGCAAGAAGCGGATTTGACAACCGGACTTTCTGAAAGACAAGTTGGCGGCGTAGGAATACTTCTGGCCAGAAGCATGACTGATTCAATTTGTTATGTTAGAAAAAATGAACGGAACATCGTGAAGGCCATCGTAAATATTTGAATGCGGATGCAGTGAGATAATTTTACCGCCATTTTTCTTTGAATTTTGCTTTTAAGGCATTATTGTTACTTAGGAATGATTATTTTATAGCCGATTTTACTAGATTAACATACATAACATACAGAGAGCAGTGGAAAAATGAATATATCAAGACAACAGCAGGATGGCATTGTCAGTTTGGTTATTTCTGGACGACTGGACGCAGTTTCCGCAGTTGACGCGGACAAAGAGTTCAGCAAAGTGCTTGATGACGGGCATGATCGTTTGCTCATAGATTTGTCAGGATTGGAATATATCAGCAGCGCCGGCCTCCGGGTTCTGCTGGTTGTGGCGAAGCGGATGCAGCAAAAAGGCGGTAAAGTTGTCCTGTGTTTACTCACGCCGAATGTGAAAGAGGTTTTTGAAATCAGCGGATTCTCGTCTATCTTCAAAATCTTTGACACGCCAGCTTGCGCTTCTGAATTTCTTAAAAGTTGAAGCTACTGCCTGCCGCGTATAAATAATACTTAAAGAGCCGATACCGGCTCTTTTTTTTTGCGCAAATTACAAGTGACATCTGCTTTCTTGACATATTCTTTTTAAGAGTTAAGTTAAGAGTAACCAAACCTAACAAAGGAGATATCATGAAAGCACGAATTTTTGTGGCGGCAATGTTAGTAAGTGGAATGGCTGCTTTTGCACAGGCACAAACCGCAACTCCCGTAGCCGCACCGGCGACTAAACCTGCGGTTGCTCCGGCAGCCACCCCCGTTACCGCCCCCGTTACTGCCTTGCCGGAAGATCAATGGGAATCTCTCCAGGCCGGATTTTGGTTCGGAGTTCCGGGCTCGATTACCAACTCAACGGTAAATGGCTGGAAGATTGGCTTGCCGATATGCGATGGCAAAGGTAATGTGTATGGTCTTGAATCATCTCTTTTTTGCAGCGCGACGGACAATATAATGGGCTTGCAGCTGTCATTCGGTTGCTGTATGGCGAAAGATATTGATGGCGCTCAGATTGCTCTGGTAAATGTTATAGACCAGAAATTTTCCGGCGCACAGGTTGGACTTGTCAACAAATGTGATGAAAAAGGATTTCAGATTGGCATTGTCAATTTTGCCAATAATGCCACCATGCAGATTGGATTGGTCAATGTGAATAAAAATGGCTGGATGCCATGGATGGTGCTTTTCAACATTCAAAAATAGTTTTTTGTAAGTGTTAATGTTCGAAGGCGGTCTTAATTAAGACCGCCTTTTCGTTTGTCAGGCAATTGGTTTTTTAGCTTAATTATGAAATGTTAATTGAAGTCTGGACGATGGAATGTTACTGTTTATTCCGGCGATTTTCGCCGTTGAATAAACCGGCATAATATGTTTTAAAGAGTTGAATTTTCAAGGAGAGCGAAGTTATGAAAAAGTATCTAATCGGTTTTGTTGCAATGTTGCTTACGGTTGGTGTTTTCGCGCAGGTTGAGAAAAAAACAACGATTGCGGTGTTGCCGTTTAAAGTTGACTCCGGGGTTGAGGTGAATCTGACTGTTAACGGCAAAGACGGTCTGCAGTTGACCAGAGAAATTGTGTTGCGTGAGTTTTCCAATCAGTTAAATGTATTTTTGTCCAAATCCCGTAAGTTCAGCGTTCTGGACAGGGAAAATATTCGTAAAGTAATTGACGAAAATAAACTTACCGAGTCGGATTGGGCCAAGCCGGGCGAAGATTTAAAAATCGGCAAATTACTGGTGGCGGATTATCTGGTTACCGGAACGATTAACCGGCTGGAGTTTCAAGTGATCAGGCAGAATATTGAAATAACCGGCGAAACCAAACCGCGGATTGTGGCAACATTTAAACTTCAATTTGCGGTAACGGAAGTAAAATCCGGTAAAATGGTGTTTGCCGACCAGATTATTGAGAAGCTGAAAAGCCAGGATGTGCGGCAGGAAATTCCAATCTCCGAAAGAAAAGACTGGACTCTGTCAGATTACAAAGATTTGCTGTTCGAAAAAACCGCAACTAAAGCCGGAAACGCAATCCTGTCCGGTATTTTTCCGGTAAAAATTGCCTCAGTCAACGGCATTGACTTGATACTGAATCGTGGCGACGGCGCCGGACTCAAGGCCGGGCAAAAATATCAGGTGTTTAAACTTGGAGCCTCGGTCATTGACCCGGACACTAAAGAAGTTCTCGGCAGTTCCGAAGAAGAAGTTGGAGTTATTGAGGTACTCTCTACGGAGTCCAGATTCAGTAAAGCTAAAGTGCTCAGCAGTAAGGAACCTTTGCAGCCCGGCTGGCTTTGCCGTCAAATAAATCAAGCTTATCAGGATGCCAAACCGGCGTACCCGCAAACAACTCCCGGCTGGTAACAAAAACGTTGCCAATACATGTTTGGTGTGATAAAAATGCGTCTTTATTTATCTATTGCAGCGATTGCGCTGTGTGCGTTGTTTACCGGCTGTTCTTCCATCATTGACGCCAGAAAACAGAAAACTCCCTTTATGGAGCTCTATTATGGCGGCAAAGTGACCGAAGCGGCGAATTTGCTGGCGCAAAAATCTGAAGACAGAAAAGATACCGGCGATGAGTTGATGTGGCGGCTGGATGAAGGCACGGCGCTGTTCACTGCTGGAGATTACAAAAAAAGTCTCACTGCGTTTGAACAGACAGAAAACCTGATTCAAGCTTATGACAAGCGCGCCACCATCAGCGCCCGTGACGCTGGCGCGGAAACCGGTTCACTGATGACTAATCTTAACGCATTGCCTTATCGCGGATTTTGCGCTGACCGGATTATGCTTAACGCCTACAAAGCGTTTGACTATTTTGCGCTTGATGACACTTCCGGCGCTCAAGTTGAAATTCGGCGCATGCGGGAAGCACAACAAACTGTCGCTAAACAATTTCAGGAAGAAATTGACCGGATACAAAAAGAAATTGACGCTGGCAATCTGAAGAATCAGCAGCAGGCGAACGAAATTGGAGATCAACAGGACGCAACGCTTTCTTTCAATAAATTGCTGGCAAATAAAGAAATCAGGGATGCGTATGAAGTTTCCGGACAGAAGTCTAATAAACTTTATGGCAATATGGTAAATCCTTTCGCGGCTTATTTTTCGGCAATGGGCTACTTGATTGATAATAATTACGGCGAGGCGATGGTGGATTTTCGGAATCTCTACCGGATGGACGCGAAGAATCAACTTTTCAGACAGGATTATGTTACCTGCGCGAAAGCAATCGGAGATAAAATCCCGGATGCGTTGAAAGCCGTTAAGCCGTATGGTTATCCGCTGAACAGCAAAATCGTTTATGTGCTGTTTTTTAACGGCCGGGCGCCAGCGCTAAAACAGGTTAAATTCCAGATAATTCTGCCGTATGTCGGCTACACCGGAGTGGCGTTTCCGGTTTATGAATATTTCCCGGCGCCACTGTCCGGACTGGATGTTGAATTTAATCCGGGCTCCGGCACGGTGAAGGCGCGAACTGTGCAAATAGCAGATTTTGACGCGATACTTTCGCAGGAATATCATAAACGGCTGCCGGTAATGATTACGCGAATTGTTTTGTCCACCTTAACTAAGGAACTGGCGAGCTTTGTTGCCGTGCAAGCGGCTAAACAGCAGGGAACCGGCATGGAAATCGGCGCATACGCCCTTACTGGCGTTTATAAGTATTTGTTCAATACCGCCGACACCCGTTGCTGGGAAACACTGCCGAAAGAAATTCAGGCGATACATATTCCGATGCCTGTTGACGGTACCGTTATCATTGCTCCGGGCGGACATGCGACGGAAACGAAAAAACAGGCGACGCCTGATGATAAAACTGTTTCATTTGTGAAAAATTTGAAAATAGTTTTGAAAAAAGAGACAAGAGTCGCTATTATTTACGTCAGAGCATTATCTGTAAGTGAAGTCCTCTACAAAGTGTTTGAGATAAAATAAAACGTCAGTCTGATGACTGAACAGGAGACAAAATGATGAAATGGAAAATTGCAGGCATGATGGTTGCGGCGGTAATGCTTACCGGATGCTTCCAGGATACCGTTAACACCGTTGAAAACAGCGAAAAAAATATGCAGGCGCAGTCGGTGAACGTTCAGAACGTTTCCACGGACAGTTTTTTGAAAAACCGTTTGAAAATAGTCCGGGTTGACAAGGTTACGCTGCCCGACGGACTACTGAAAGTTCAAGTTTCCGCAGTGAACGTGCGAACCGGCTTCTTCTCTGAAATGTGGAGCTGGTTTACGAATGATAATCCCTATAGCATTACCTACCGCTTCACCTGGCTGGATCAGAATGGAATGGAAGTGAACACTGCCGCCAGCACTTGGATTCCGCTGACCGTTGTTCCAGGAGATACCATTCGCCTGTCGGCCGTGTCGCCGAACAGCCGGTGCAAAGATTTTGTGTTGAGTTTGAGAGAAAATAACTAATAATTAACTAAAATTTCAGGAGGTTTTTTGTATGAAAATTGCAACATTTTTATTGATTGGTGGAATCGCTGGAACTGCAATGTTGATGACTGGTTGCGGATCTGACCCTGTGAGAATCGATCCAACCGGTAATCAAGGACTGACTACCGTGGACGATATTAACTTCAAGGATTGGCAGATTGCCGCTGAAAAAGCGGTTAATTCACTCTTGACCTCAGGTGAACTTTCCCGGCAGGACGGACGCAAAACGGTGGTCATGGTCAGTGTGGTAAAAAATTCCACCACACAGCATATTAACACAAATATTCTGACCGACAAAATCCGCCAGGCAATCCTGCGTTCCGGCAAGGCGGTAACAACTACCGCCGTCGGCGGCAACGGCCCGGAAGATAAAGCCAGCAAACAGGTGCGCAAGCTGGAGGATGACGAAATGTTCAATCAGGCTACCGTTCAGAAGCAGGGAACTGCAATCGCGCCGGACATGAGTCTTGCCGGAGAAATCATTCAGCAGAAAACTACGCTCGGCAGAAAAACTGAATCATATTTCTTCTTTCACCTGACTTTGACCGATCTTAAAACCGGCCTCGCGGTATGGGAAGATAATGTGGAAATTGCCAAACAGGATAAAAAACCGGCCATAGGCTGGTAGAATCAGCTAATTGCAACCCGCATTCGGCTGAAATTAAGAATCTGGCGCGTTAGAAGGCAACTGCTTTTTAATGCGCCAATTTTATTTCAGCGTAATGGCTGGCTTACAGCATCGCAGCTTGTTCGCCATCTTTTACCCGGTTGGCAAAAATACCGTAAAAAACACCCAGCACGGCGGCAAAAAGGAAAACCCACAGATGATCGCCGGTAACTTTCCAGAGCAAGCCGCCCAGTACAGCCCCGACAATGGAAGTAACGTGATTGATTGCCATGCCGGAATAGAGACTCGGTGTCAAATCGTCTCTCTTCTCCACCGTTCGGGCCAGATAGCTTGCCCGGGCCATGCTGAACGCAAACAACGAGGAGTCAGCAATAAAGCACGCCGATAATATAATAGAAGCTGTCTCCAGCGAGAACAGCTTCATCGCGAAAGCATAACCCAGACAGACCAGCACAACTAATACGCTTTCTGAGATTAATGCCCGGCGTTCGCCGTAAACCTGTATTATTTTGCCGATAAACGGACGGAACGCCAGCCCGATTACTCCGGCAATCAGCATTAGCTTTCCCATGTAGGCGGGGGATTTGCCCAGAGTGAATACCAGCAGCCAGAATCCGAAAGTAATAAAAACTTGCTTTCTGGCTCCGAAGAGCGCCTCAAGCACATAATACAGAGAGTATTGTTTTTTGAGAACAATCCGGTCACGCCAACTGGCACACTTTTTGAAATGTCCGGCTGGTTTCATTATTACAAAAATTAGACCGGCGATAAATGCGACCGTACCAGCGATAATAAAATCAATGTTGAAATTCTGGCTGACGTATTTCCATTTGAACCAGACAAAAGCCGATCCCACCAGTCCGGCGGCGGTTATCAAACTCTTCATCTGGCCGAGACGCAGGCTCCGGTTTTCAGGCGAAGCAGTGTGCAGCACAATCGCATCAACAATGACCATGAAGAAATGTTGACCGAAGCTGGCAACGCCAATCCACAAGCACAGTAGCCAGTAATTGCCGGCAAAGCCAGGAACAGCAAGCGCAATAAGCCCGGCGCTGAGCAGAAAACACGCCACTGCCGCAATCGCTCCTTCACTCAAAAAGAACATCGCGCTGATGGCAAATACCGAAAGCGCTCCCGGCAGCTCGCGCGGAAGTTCCAGCAACCCTCTGGCGCTGGTTCCGATTTTCTGCACCTGATCAAGATAGTTGTTGAAAATATTTCCGTATATGTTCTCGGCAATGTAAAAAATAAAAATCGCCGCCAGCAGGAATAGTATCAATTTCTTTCTGTTTTCCGCCGCATCCATAGTTTTATACCTGGTTGTTAAAAATAAAAGCAGTTAATCTACCGCCTATTAGCAAACTTTAAAATTCAGCTTGCGTAGTTTTTAAAATTTTTGTCCTTTTTACATTTGCGTTTTTCGCCTTATTGTGTAATGTAAAGAGCTGTTAACAAGCAAGCAAACACGGATCCGTAGCTCAGTTGGTTAGAGCAGGTGACTCATAATCACCGGGTCGCTGGTTCAAGTCCGGCCGGATCCACCACTTTTTAGCCTCAAAGTTCCAGATTAGGAATGAATATTGTGGTCAAAATTCCTTTTTTGCGTTTTCATGAAGAAAAAAACTAACTTGGATGGCCGCGTGGTTAATCTGACCGCTTACAACAACGACAGTGAAGTTTCGGCTTCGGCTATTGACATGAACCGCAATGATGAAA
>JBAYVM010000016.1:0-17561 GCA_041674645.1 Victivallaceae bacterium
CGGTTCTTGCCAAATATGGTTTTGTTATTACCGACGGAACTCCGGAGTTGCTGATTGCCCATGGCGGCGATGGCGCTTTATTTCAGGCGGAACGCGAATATCCCGGAATTCCCAAACTGCCGTTGCGGGATTCCCGCACTGCGCCGCTGTGCGACGACCATTCATACGACCGGCAACTGGAAAAATTCTGTTGCGGCGAAACCCGCATAACGGAATTGTTGAAGCTCAAAGGACAATTCCTGGATAAAAAAGTTCTGGGCATTAATGATATTTTTATTCACAACCAGGAACGGGTGAATGCGTTGCGTTACCGGGTGTGGATTGATGACGAACTTTATGCGAATGAAATTGTCGGGGATGGTGTCGGGCTGGCAACAGTTCACGGCAGCACCGCATATTATAAAAGCATTACGCACAGCACGTTCCGGGTGGGAATCGGGCTGGCGTTCAGCAACAGCACGGAAGTGGTTAATCATCTGGTTATCGCCGACAGTTCCGTGGTTCGGATTAAAATTGTTCGCGGCCCCGCAATCATGGTGGCGGATAATTCGCCCGAGCTGGCGGAGGTGCCGGAAGGTGAAGAAGTGATTATTCGCAAAGCTTCAGAAGTGGCGCAGGTTTACGGCCTTGATAATTTCATGTGTCAGAAATGCCGTTTGTTGCGGCATCCCAATAAATATCCGTTTAAAAGTTACTGCACCAATTTTAAATGATGGATTGCTTATGAAAATACTTATCAGCGCCGGGCCGACCCGGGAAAAGATAGACGCCGTGCGGTTTCTCAGCAACCGTTCCACCGGAAAAATGGGTTACGCGCTCGCGGAAGCCGCGCTTAAACTCGGACATGAGGTTACGCTAGTCAGCGGGCCGGTGGCGCTGGAACCTCCAGCCGGCGCGAAAGTTATCAGAATTGAAAGCGCGGCGGAGCTGGCGGCGGCGGTTCATTCCTGTGCCAACGATGCCGATATTATTATTATGGCGGCGGCAGTCGCGGATTACCGGCCGAAAACCTTTTTCGCTGGAAAATTGAAAAAACAGGAAGGCGGACTTACCCTGGAACTGGAACGCACTGAAGATGTTCTGCTGTCACTCGGAATGCAGAAACGCTCCGGACAGATTCTCGTCGGCTTCGCGGCGGAAACTGATGATTTAATGGAAAACGCGATTTCCAAGTTGAAAAAGAAAAATCTCGACTGGATTATTGCTAATGACGTCAGCCGTTCCGACCGGGGATTTGCCTCCGGGCAGAACGAAGTGACAATGATTGACGCCGCCGGAAAAACTTTTCTCATTCCGCTGGCCGACAAAAAATCCGTCGCCGAACAAATCATCGCCCGGCTCATCAGGTAACTCTTTCCCGGACTAAAAAAATATAAACTAAAAGCAGCAGCGAACGCAAAATATTTCACCGCAAAGGACGTTGAGCACACGAAGAAATTTTGTTTCATAACTTTTTCGCTTGCGCACTTTCTGTCCAATTTTCGTTGGGGCTGGTAGTGTCTTAGCGTGCATAATCCTCCAAAAACATCAAGATGTAATGTCCAAACGTTGTAGCCGGACTTTGAACGGCGCATCAAGGGATTTTTTTGTGGCATTTTTGGTTTTTTTAAGGAAAAAAACGGATTGCGGATTGCAGTTCACTGGATAAATAATTATATTTCACAAGTTTTATAATATCAACGGTTTCCGGAGAGATATGAAAGAAATTAATGTAAATACGGCTCTGCATACTGAAATGGTGGACATCACGCACCAGATTCAAGCATTGGTTCCTGCCGGATTGGCTTCCGGTATCTGTCATGTTTTCTGTAAACATACTACCGCCGGATTGACTATTAACGAGAATGCCGACCCGGACGTGCAGTGCGACATGGAGGCGATGCTGGAAAAAATAGCGCCGTGGGATGATTCAACATACCGGCATTTTGAAGGTAACAGCGCGGCGCATTTAAAAGCTTCACTGATGGGATTCGCGCAGACAGTTCCGGTTAAAGACGGACGTTTGCTGCTCGGAACCTGGCAGGGAATATATTTTTGTGAATTTGACGGCCCGAGAAAGCGTAAAGTGGTGGTGCAATTTATCAAGGATATGGACTGCGATGCATAAGCAACTTTCAGTTTTAACTTTTCTAGCGTGCATGACCGTGCTGCGGCTGTCGGCTGGAGAACCGGAGATTATTCTCAAGAACGGCTCCAGGTTGAAAGTTCCGGCGGTGGTCGCGGATGAAGCTGGCAATCTGCTGACCGTAATCAAGAAACGGGATGTGGTAATTGGCAGCGATGATTACCGTTATGTCAAAACCAGCCGCCCGGCAGAGTTGAATGAAGTTGCGGAACTCGTTAAAGCCGGAAAATGGAACGAGGCGGAAAAAATATTGTCAACTATTGGCGGAAAATATGATTATCCTAATCTGCGCGCCGAATACCGGTATCTGGCGGCAATGGTTTTTATCGGTCAGAAGAAGCCGGATAAAGCGGAAAATATTCTGAAAGTGTTGCTCGACGATGACTTGTCCGACCCGGAACATGAACGGGAGGCTTATGCCAAAGCATTCCGTATGCTGGGCGGAATTTATCAGGAAAAAGGTGAAGATGATAATGTTCTGGCGACCGCCAGGAAAATTATTGAAACCGGCGGTTCGCCTGAAGATGTGGTATGGGCTGGAAATACTGCCGGTGATATGTTGTTGAAAAAAGATAAGCCCGGCGCGGCGGTGAAATATTTTCTGCAAAGCGTAATTCTTTTCGATAAAAATACTCCGGGACGGGATAAATCTTTGTACGAAATTTGTAAATATCTAAAAGCAAAAGACATTAATCAGTATAATTTCTATTCCGGGATATTGAAAAAACAGTATCCTGATAGCACATTTATAGCGAAGTTAAATGATTTATAACCTGTAAGATGAACAAGGAAAGAAGATGAAATTAGCCTTTGCAATGAAAATGCGTGTCTGGTTGAGCATAATGATGATGTTTATGTTTGTAACTTTGGCATCTGCGGAGAATGGCGCGGAAGCCTCTGCCAAACCACCGGAAACGTCCGTCAATTTAACAGGAACCGCCGCCAGGCTGCCGGAAAGTTCCATTCAAGCATCGACGCAAGCTAGAGTTGAAACCATGTTGAACAAGGAAAAAATTGACAATGCCAGACTGCACCGGCATTCTTTTCTGATTGTTGGCGGGTTCTGGAGTTTTCTGGTATGGGTTTTGCTTTTCGTAAATACCATTTTTACGGTCTTTTTCATAATTATAACCATGTCGAATGTCAGGCGCAACCGGATATTCCCTAAAGAATTGATTCAGCGCGTACAGCAGGTGTTGGGCGATGGCGAATTGGGATTTGCCATGGAAGCATGTGTTCCCAGCGATACTCCGCTGGCACGGATTCTGTTCGAGGCGTTTAAAAATATTGGCGACGGTTTTGATGCATGCAGAGACGCGATGAATACCGCCTTGAAGGCGGAAAAAGAGAAATTAATGAAGCCGGTGTGTGCGCTGGTCGCCTGCGCCATTCTCTCTATCGGCCTGGGAATGATTTGCACTGTTTTAGGTCTCATGAAAACTTTAGACGTTTTTGCCGCCAATCCTGAAATAGGGAGTTTTCAGGAAATGGCTTACGCTTCCGGTCAAACATTTTATTCCCTGATAATTGGTATTTTGTGTGCCTGTGCCGCATTTTTGCTTTATAATTACGCGGCAAGCAAAGTTAATCGCATTATTATTAATACTGAAAAACTGGCGATTGATTTGGTTAAAGTTTTGCGCGGCGCTCATGTTCATGGAAACTTGCAATCGATTACCACGATGACGCAGTTGCTGGACTACAATTCAATGAATAATATTCCTCCTGATTCAAGGGTGTAATTTTTTTTAGTTGGATTTCGATAGCAGATTTGATGATAAAATTTTCAATAATTATAACTATTTAAATAATAAAATTCAGGAGCTTATTGATGGAAAACATTGTTATTATTGGTAGCGGCGCAGCTGGACTGACCGCCGCGATTTACGCCTCACGCGCAGACTTGACCCCGCTGGTAATTTCCGGTATGCTGCCCGGCGGTCTTTTGACCCAGACCACCGACGTTGAAAACTTTCCCGGATTTCCCGAGGCCATTAACGGTTTTGAACTGATGTATAAACTGCAACAGCAGGCCGAACATTTCGGCACGCGGATTGAAAATGATATTGTTGCCAAAGTCGAACTGAAGGCTGGCGGACCGCAGAAAATTCAGCTCGTTTCCGGCAAAGAAATTGAAGCGAAAGCTTTGATTATTGCCACCGGCGCTTCGCCGCGCTGGCTGGGACTGGAATCAGAACAACGGCTGAAAACTAAAGGCGTTTCCGCCTGTGCTACCTGCGACGGCGCGTTTTTTCGCAATGTTCCAGTCGTCGTTATCGGCGGCGGAGATTCCGCGATGGAAGAAGCTTTGTTCCTGACCAAATTCGCCAGCGAAGTAATTGTGATTCATCGCCGCGATCAGTTGCGGGCATCAAAAATTATGGCCGACCGCGCTCTGGCGCATCCGAAAATTAAATTTATCTGGAATTCCGCCGTAACTGAAGTGTTAGGACAGGACAGCGTTGAAGGCGTAAAAGTTAAAAACCTGTTGGACAACTCCGAAACCACGTTGGAATGCAAAGGATATTTTGCCGCATTGGGACATAATCCAAATACTCAGCTGTTTAAAGATTATATCGAAACCAACGAAGCCGGTTACATTAACGTCAAAGACGGTTCAAGTTATACCAGTCTCGATGGCGTTTTCTCCGCCGGCGACTGTGCCGATCACGTTTACCGCCAGGCGATTACCGCCGCCGGAATGGGTTGTCGCGCCGCCATCGACGCCGAACGCTGGCTCGAATCCCGGTAGTCGTCTTCGTAAAGGTGTTTGGCTGTCAACTTTAAATGATTAATTCGGGTTACGGGTTACGAGTTCCGGTGCAGCCGGTTAAGTTAATAATGAAGTTGGCGACGGTTTGACGTTGTCTATGTGAATCAGTTCAACCAATGCGTTCCAGCATGTCAGCAGTGACTTCACAGGTTGGCGGCAGTCCATCGCGCCAGCGCTCGAATTCATTCAGCATTGAGTCTGCCATTCTTACAACCTCGTTACCCATTGAACCCGCGATATGTGAAGTCAAAAAAACATTATTCAATACATAAAGTTTTGATTCAAGCAATGGCGGTTCCGGAAAGGTTACATCCAGCAATGCGGTAAGATCACTACGTTGTTCCAGAACTTCAATCATTTCGTTTTCAACGACTTGTCGTCCGCGTCCGGTGTTGATGAAAGTCGCACCTTCGCGCATTGACGAAAACAGTTGACCATTAATCATGCCCTCGGTAGATGGATTGTCCGGCAGGTGATTGCTGACGACATAAGCCCGTTTGAATGCGTCTTCGAGGTTTACTTTTTCAACTTCCAGCGCCGAGGCCTCAGCATTCGAAAGATACGGGTCAACGACCATAACTTTCAGATTAAAAGTTTTCAGCATGCTGATTACGTTTCTGGCGACCATGCCACAGCCAATTAGCGCGATATACTCACCATAGCATCCGTTGCCGGTCGGCAGATGAGTATTGCCCAGCATTCGTTGGTCCGGCTCACGGCACGCCCGGGAGTTTTGAAAATAACGTTTACAAGAAAGCAGTATTTGGCCAACAGTGAATTCCGCAACGGCAACCCCATTTGCCTGCCACGCAGAAAATACCTTTATTCCTCGGGATAAATACTGTGGCGCGAATTTTTTCACCGACCCGGCTGCATAAAACAACGTTTTCAGGTTCGGCAGTCTGGCTATTTGTTCGTCGCTGAAATTTGGCATTCCCCAGGTGGAAAAAACAACTTCCACATCCTTAAGCGCGGAAACATTTTTTTCGAAATTATCTTCCGAAATTATTTCCGGATAAAGAATTGTGAGTTGCCCGATACGCTCCTGCCTGCCAGACTGGAAGACATAATTTATTTGTTTGGGCTGGTTACTGAAAATAGCTGACTTAATCATTTTGTTCTTTCATCCTTTATGATGATTATTTCTTTTGGTCAATTGAAAAAGTAAATGCACAACTCCATTTTTTCATGAGGCGTTTACTTTTTCAATTAACAGATTATTTCTTTTTTAAAAGTACTATCGATTTGTGTGGAATGCCACTGATTTTGTTGCCTGAGTATTTAACTTTTTCACTGTCAACCGTCAGAGCGTTCATTATCTTAGAAGTCCAGCTTTACTGTTTGTTGATTATGTGTACACTGTTTTCTTACTCATCAGTTTTTGGGGTGATTTTAATATTTACGGAAGTAACTGTATTCCAGTCATCCGGGCATTGTAAAGTGAATTTGAAAATTTCATCAGGACTTGCCATTGATGCTAAGCAATATCCATAACCAAATGGTATCTTCCAGAAAAACCGTCTTTTTCCGTCTGATGCAGTAATCTCCAAATCATATTGTCTTTCGACCCTTTGCAATACTTTAATTTGCCAGTTAAGACTAATTCTACCATCTAGCTCAAATACTCGCTGGGTTTTTGACTCGAAAAATGCGCTTTCAGGAGGAAGACTAATTTTGCCTGGCAAAGCATTCCACTCTTGTTCTGCTAACTTGACTAACGGTCGTTGATATTTGTTGGCGGCTCCTCGCTGAAAAATAAAAAACTGATGTCCTTTATAAACTTTAAACCAAATCAGCCCGTATGACTTATCCGTCAACATTTGTGATGAAAACTGGCAGGGATTCTCATTTGATCGCCGGTGTCATAAAATACAAAATCGCCTTTTTTGCTGCCAAGCGGCCAGACACGGTTGCGGATTATAAGCCATGACCCACTTCTCGTATGAGCTGCTACATCTTTGCCTTGCGGTATAATTTTTTTTACTTCTTCTATTATTTCAGAACAGTCTGGTTTTCGCAAAATAGTTCCGAGCGAGTAACATCCATAAGCTGATTGTGCATAAAAATAATGTGATAAACTGGCAGAAACTACAGTTCCTGCAATAATTGCTCCACCAATCCGGTGTGAATTTTTTGTTAGATCAAGTCCTCTGGAAATAAATTTTATCCAATGTCCAAAATTACCTTGATAGGCAGATGCACAGCCGAGCACCATTGCAATATTGAACATAATGACATTCTCTGTCTGATGATGGGCAACCAGATTAACCATGTCCTGATTACCTCTGATAAAAATAAATATTATTTGAAATGCGCCGCTAAACAAGACTGTAAGTTTATTAAACCCGCCAAGGAATATCGGGAGTAATAACAGCAAAATGAAAGTCAGGTTTTTTAATGTGAGAATCATCCCTAGAAATGTTGCTGGGCGTAATATTGGAGACATTGCGATGTCCAGCATTCCAGAACCCAGCATTGCATACTGAGAGTCATACTTATATACAGTTCCGGTGCCGGCAATTGTCGGAATTATAAGCTTTATGCAAAGTAGAAAATACAGCGTTGCTGCAAGCGCGTAAATTATCCCCCATTTTTTTCGTCCGCAAAGTATCTGGCATATTCCCCAGCCTAACCAGAATGGTCCAATAGTTTCTTTTATGGTAAGAGAGAATAGAAAAATAAACAATGCAGTCCAATATTTTTTCTTTTCGTAATTTATATAGAAGAATATAAAAACAGGAATGAAAAAGTAAATTACATGAGTTCCATAAAAAAGGCACAAATTAAAATTTGAAATGGATGGATACAAAAGGTAGCAAATTGCTATTGCCGAAGACCACATAGGTGGCAATCTGCGGGATTTTGCAAAAAAATAAATTAGAATCGCGCTTCCACCAAGACATAATGACCCGATGACAACAATCGTCATTGAATAAGGGAATGCATATAATATTGGAATAAACCAAATGAAAAAACCTGGCATAAAATGGTCCCCCAAAAAATTTACGCCATTATGAATATAAGTTTTAAAATATTCGCCTTGCAATGTATTATAAGCCACTTCGGTAAAGATACCCCAATCTTCAAAACACAAGAATTGTCTTCTCCATGCTAAATCATAAACCCAAATCTGCTGAATAATGAAGAGCATTGTCAGTATAGTTACCAGCCCCAGCCACCAGTTCTCTGGAATTCTGTACATTTTAACTTGGAACAGCTCAATTTTGTTTGACAACAGTAGTAATCTAAATGTTGTTACTGCCGCAAGTGCAGTGTAAGCTATAGTAGAATAAAGATTGACTTTGAAGAAAAAAAACGGCACAAATCCAATCCATGGTAAAATAGCCAGCATAAATTGACGTAGTTGCAGTTTTTTGAAGTTTGAGAACAGTAATATTTCTAAAGGCACAATTAACCAGATTGCTTTCGGGTAATTCACTGGCTGACTGTTGATTGCAAAACCAAACATTTCGGTTTCAACACAACCGGAAAAAACCGTCCATGTAGCCAAGCCAAATACTGCGATTAACACAGCGTTTATGGTTGAGAGAAGAACGTTCTCAGCATTAATTCTTACATCCATTAGTAGCGTTGCTTTCTTTATCTAATGAGTACTGCATTGGAAATAATTCTAGTTGTGGCAATTATTTCTCCAGTTAATCTCGAATACTCGCTCAAATATACTTTGCGACGACGATTTCGCAAGTCAACTTTTAATTTAGCTCTACATTTATCAGTGCGAATCTTGACGTGTTGCAACTTGAAAAGTTTAAAATTAATAATTATTGGATAAAATAGTGGAAAATAATTCGTTTGCAATATATTATTGTAGTAAATATATCTCAAAAGAAAAAAACAGGTGAAATATGAACAGATTGCAGGATGTTACTTTGAAACTGGCAAAGGTAAAAATCGTTCCAGTTTTAGCGATTGAAAAAGTTGAAGATGGAATCCGGATGTGTGAAGTGCTTCGCAATTGCGGGTTGATGGGGGCGGAAATAACGTTTCGGACAGCCGCAGCGGAAGAGATTATCCGGGAAGCGTCCAAAAGATTTCCGGACATGGTGATTGGCGCGGGAACGGTATTGAATATAAAAGATTTGCACCGGGCGTTCGATGCCGGAGCGGAATTTGCGGTGGCGCCCGGATTTAATCCGACCGTAGTACAGGAAGCGGTGAAAAATGGTTTTCCATTTTTTCCTGGCATTTCCTGCCCTTCTCAAGTCGAACAGGCTTACGAGCTCGGCATCAGCGTGATGAAATTTTTTCCGGCGGAAGCGGCCGGCGGAGTAAAAATGCTTAAGTCGATTATCGCGCCATATAAACATCTTGGCATCAAGTTTATGCCGACCGGCGGCATCACCAGCGACAACGTGAAAACCTATCTGGAGATTCCGGAAGTTATTGCCGCCGGAGGAACCTGGCTGGGAACTACTGCTGATATTAAGGCGGGGGCGTGGGGCAAGATTGAGCAGCTGGTCAACGATGCGATGAAATTACTGGTTTGAATGAGATTAAAAACTACACTGAAAAAGGTTAAATAAAATGAAAAAGGTTGTCTTGATTACTGGCGGAGCGCGTGGAATCGGTTATGGAATCGCTTGCAAACTGGCTGCTGAAAACTGTGATCTGGTCATTTGCGATATTCAGAATGAAAGCGATTATCAGGCGAATATGGATAATTTGAGAACGTTGGGCGCGGAGGTTTTGTATTGTCGTTGTGACATTACGGATGCCGCTGCCAGGAAAAATATGTTGGAAGTGGTGAAATCCCGTTTCGGCAGGTTAAATGTGTTGGTCAATAATGCTGGCGTAGCGCCGTCGGTAAGGGCGGATATTCTGGACGCGACGGAAGAAAGTTACGAACGGGTGATGCGCATTAATCTTCAAGGTCCGTATTTTATCACGCAATTAGTTGCTAATTATATGGTTGAACAGAAAAAGTCTGCGCCTGAAACCGAGTGTTGTATTATCAATATGTCGTCAGTTTCGGCGACAGTGGCTTCGCCGTCACGCGGTGAATACTGTATTTCCAAGGCAGGCATCAGCATGGCAACCCGTTTATGGGCGGCCCGGCTTGGCGAATTCAATATTCCGGTTTACGAAATCCGGCCGGGCGTAATCAAGACCGACATGACTGCCGCGGTTACGGAAAAATATGACAAGCTAATCAGTGAAGGCCTTTGCCTGCAAGGTCGCTGGGGTTATCCGGAAGATATTGGGCGTGCTGTGGCGATGATGGTTCGTGGCGATATTGCCTACTCAACCGGGCAGGTCATTAATGTTGACGGCGGCATGACTGTTGACGTATTATAATTAAAGTTGAGGTAAAAAACATGGCTGAAAAGTTAAAAATTCAGGGACAGGACGTTCCGGTAATTAAAGTTCACACGCTGGTTATCGGCAGTGGCGCGGCCGGACTCAACGCGGCGGTGCAGCTGCATGCCAGCGGAGTAAAAGATTTACTCATTATCACTGAAGGGTTGAGCATGGGCACGTCCATCAATACCGGCAGCGACAAACAGACATATTACAAACTCGGACTTTACGGCGCTGAACCGGATTCGCCGGTAGAGCTGGCAAAATCATTTTTCGGCGGCGGCTCCATGCACGGCGATCTGGCATTAGTGGAAGCCAGTCTTTCCGCTCGCGCGTTTCTCAATCTGGTCAATCTCGGCGTAAAATTTCCGCAGGACAGTTTCGGCCAGTTTGTCGGTTACAAAACCGATCACGACCCGCGGCAGCGCGCCACCTCTTTCGGCCCTTACACTTCACGCGAAATGTGCCGCAGATTGATTGATGAAATCCGGCGCAGAAATATCAGCGTCCGTGAAAATCGTGTCGCTGTCAAATTATTGACTGTCGGGGAAGGGGATTCCAAACGGGTTGCCGGAGCAATTGCGGTTCATACAGAAAACGGAAAAAACACGTTTGAGGCTTATGCCGCGGAAAATGTTATTTTCGCGGTTGGCGGCCCCGGCGGATTGTATAAAACCAGCGTTTATCCGAATGTGCATACCGGCGCAATTGGACTGGCGTTGCAAGCCGGAGTGAAAGCGCAGAGCTTGCCGGAATCGCAATACGGAACTGCTTCGATTAAATTTCGCTGGAATGTTTCCGGCACTTACATGCAGGTGTTGCCGCGCATGATTTCCACGGCGGCAGACGGCATCAGTGATGAATGTGAATTTTTGCGACCGTATTTTGCGACAGAAGGCCAGATGAATACCGCGATATTCCTGAAAGGTTATCAATGGCCGTTCGATCCGCGCAAAGTTGCCGGAGGTTCTTCGATTGTCGATATTCTGGTTTATATTGAGACCGCGCTCAAAGGCCGCCGGGTGTTTATGGATTTCCGCCGTAACAGTTCCGCGTTGAAGTTTGATGAACTGGAACCGGAAGCGTTTGAATATCTGAAAAAATCCAACGCGCTGTTTGGTTTGCCGATTGACCGGCTTAGCAAGATGAATCCGGACGCGATAAAACTTTACGAAGATCATGGCATTAATTTAGTGGCTGAACCGCTCGAAATCGCGGTTTGCGCTCAACATAATAATGGCGGACTTGCCGGCAATCACTGGTGGGAATCGCTGAACGTCAAACATTTTTTCCCGGTCGGGGAGGTCAATGGTTCGCATGGCGTTTACCGGCCCGGCGGTTCGGCGTTGAATTCCGGTCAGGTGGCTGGCTTCCGGGTGGCTGACTATATTTCCGGACGTTATATGGATTTGACGCTGAATGATGATGCGTTCTATCAGGCTGCAAAAACCGGACTGGATAACTGCGCCGCGTGGCTGGAGAAATGTTCCAGTTCCAAACATAACTGGCAGTCGGAGCGAGATGAGTTTCAGCGCCGAATGACGAGGGCCGGTTCGCATATCCGTTCGGAAAATGAACTTGAATTGGCGTTGGCTGAAGCGCGCGCCCAGTATCGCCGGATTAATGAAGCAGGCATTGCGTTCAGCTCCGCAGAAGATATGGTTGAGGCAATGCGCAATCTGCAATTATGTTTTGCGCAGGTGGTTTATCTGGAAGCGTTGCTGGCTCAGGTAAAAAGCGGAGTCGGCTCACGCGGGTCGGCAATGGTTATGGATAAAACTGGTATTGCGGCGCATCCGATGTTGGGCGAAGAATGGCGTTTTGCTCCGGAAAATGAGACTTTCCGCGACAAGGTTCTGGAAACCATTGCGGACAAAGACGGAACCGTTCAGCACGAATGGGTGCAGCGCAGGTCATTGCCGGAATGCCACGCCTGGTTTGAAAACGCCTGGGCGGATTACCGTGAAGGCAGAATTTTCGACTCTGCAAAACTTGGACTGTAATTTATGAGTAACGAGATGTATGATTTTTCAATCCTGCGGGATTTGCGCAAAAGAGAAAATTTGACGATTGGCGAGCTCGCTGAAAAAAGCGGCATGTCAGCCAGTGTCATTTCCAAACTGGAGCGCAATCAGTGCATGGCGGAACTGGAAACGATTTACCGGCTGGCAAAAGTTTTCGGTCTGACCGCCGCTGATTTGATTTCACTCGCGGAAAGTCGTACTGCTCACAGTTGTTCGGCCCGGCAACATGTGTCCGATGGTTTTACATTTGATGAAGTGGCTTATGGAAATGTCAAGTGTTTGAAGGGAACCGCTTCTGCCGGAGCAAAAGTTTCACAGCCGCATTTGCATCGGGATGATTACGAATTGTGCTGGGTGACAAAAGGACGTTTGATGTTTTATCTGCCCAATGAACGGCACGAACTTGGCGCCGGAGATTCAATTCAGTTTGACGCTTTGCTTGAACATACTTACGAAGCGCTGGAGGATTGCGAAATAATTTTGGTGCATATCCGCAAAGGAAAGAGGTTTTAAATGAGTGAAAATTACAAAAAGATTGCGTCGCTGAAAAGCTCTCAGGAGTTCAGAGATTATTTGCAGGAATCAGGAATTCAGCTCGGATTTTCAGAAGAACTTAAAGGAAAAGATTCGCCGCTGGGCTGGAAAATTAAATATCATGACCGTGAAATTGGCAACCGCTGGTGTATTCTGCCGATGGAAGGCTGGGATTGTCATGGCGACGGTTCGCCGAGCGAACTGACCGAAAGACGCTGGTTGCGCTTTGCCGCCAGCGGCGCAAAATTGCTTTTCGGTTGTGAGGCCGCCGCCGTTATGCTCAGCGGCAAAAGCAACACCCGGCAAATGATGATGACTCGTGAAACCGTCGAAAGTATTGCCGCGCTCAGAAAAAAAATGGTTCTGCTGCATCAGGAAAAATTCGGACGGGCCGATGATTTGTATATTGGCTTGCAATTGACTCATTCCGGACGTTTTTCGCATCCGGTTGATGATAAACGACTTGATTCCAGAACCGCTTACGCACATCCGCTACTGGATAAAAAGTTTGGCAACGATGCCGGTTGCGTAGTTTCTGATGCTGAAGTTGAAGACATTATCGCGCATTTTATTGATGCCGCCAGATTGTCGCAACAGGCGGGATTTGATTTTGTTGATATAAAACATGCTCACGGTTATCTCGGACATGAATTTTTGAGCGCGTTTGACCGCCAGGGAAAATACGGCGGCAGTTTTGAAAACCGCACCCGCTTTTTACGGGAAATCGTTGAAGGCATCCGACGCGAAGTTCCTGGACTGGATATTGCTGTCCGGCTGAGCCTGTTCGACTGGTTTCCGTTCGAAAAAGGCGAGGGGAGAATTGGACAGCCGATGACGTGGAATGGCGGCGGATACAAATACGCTTTCGGCGGTGATGGTTCCGGCTTGGGCTGCAATCTTACCGAAACGGTAAAGTTCATCAAACTGGCGCAAAGCCTGGGCGTTGATATGATTTGCACTACCGTCGGAAGTCCGTACTACAATCCGCATATTCAACGTCCGGCGTACTATCCGGTAGTTGACGGTTATCTGCCGCCGGAAGATCCGCTGATTGGAGTTGCCCGCCAGATTAATTGCGTGGCCGAAGTAAAAAAACAGTGCCCGGAGGTTTTATTTATCGGCTCCGGTTATACTTATTTGCAGGAATGGCTGCCGAATGTCGGTGAATATGTGATTGAAAACGGTATGGCTGACTTCATCGGCATTGGCCGGATGGTGTTGTCATATCCGGAAATTTGCGCCGATTCGCTTAATGGTCGTTCTCTGGACAAAAAACACATCTGCCGCACGTTCGGCGATTGCACTAACGCGCCCCGCAACGGTCTCATCTCCGGCTGTTATCCGCTGGATGATTTTTACAAAAATCTCACCGAAGCGCTGAAACTGAAAGAGATTAAGCGGAAATTGAACTGATTATCATAAAACTCAATATTGCCAGTCGCACTTGACCGGCATACTTGAATTTTTTCCGGTGTAAATGGAAGAAGTTCTAAAGTTCTAAAGTTCTAAAGTTCTAAAGTTCTAAAGTTCTAAAGTTCTAAAGTTCTAAAGTTCTAAAGTTCTAAAGTGGGCAAGCGGGGAAAGTGGTGTAGTGGCCTCGCTCTGCGAGGTTGTTTTCCACCGAAAACATTTTTAACCACGGAAAACTTAGAAGACACGGCAAGAGGTTTCTGTATTCCGGGTAGTCGCCGCGTAGCCTTACGCAAGACCGGTCAGTGCAACTGACAGCGTTATTTTTTTTCGCCGGTTTAAGGCTAAACCTGGCGCTACTTTTTTCCTCGTATAAAGAGTAACTGCCCAGCGCAAAAATAAAAATATTTAAGTTCAAATAACTAATAATGACAAATCTTGTTAGTGGTGAAATTTATCTATTTTCTTGCAATTGTAACATTCAATGTTATATTTGCAAGAAATAAGTGGAGGTGTGATATGATTACAAGGCATTTGGGTACAATTATTCAGAAGGCGGCAACGCAATATCCCGTTGTTGCAGTTACCGGTCCGAGGCAGTCTGGTAAGACGACTTTGTGTCGCGCATTGTTTCCTGGCTATGATTATGTTAATCTGGAAAAGCCGGATGTGCGTCAGTTTGCCCAGGAGGATCCAAATAGTTTTCTAGCTCAATTTAAAAATCCGGTTATTCTTGATGAAGTGCAACGGACTCCCGAGTTGTTCAGTTACATCATGCCGATAGTTGATGAACGCCGCCAAATGGGTGAATTTATTTTGACTGGTTCGCAAAATTTTCAATTAATGGAGTCGATTGCGCAATCGCTTGCCGGAAGATGCGCTACTTTCAAGTTGTTGCCGTTATCCATCAGTGAGCTTGCTGGGAAATCAAATCTTGATGTGTTAAAGCTGGCCGGGAGTGAAGTTGTTGCGCCCGGTGGCATGGATTGTTACGAGCAGCTTTTTAAAGGCGGTTTTCCGCCGTTGTATGATCGTGGTCTTGAACCGTCAGACTGGCTGGCGCAATATACGCAAACCTACCTTGAACGCGATGTTCGCACATTGCTTAATGTCGGCAATCTTGAAACGTTTGAACGGTTTCTGCGGCTTTGCGCGGGGCGTTCCGGACAAGTGTTGAATATAGCAAGTCTTGCTGATGACGCTGGGGTTTCGTCTGTGACTGCAAAGCGGTGGCTGTCTTTATTGAAGGCCAGTTTTTCCATTACATTATTTCGGCCGCATTTGCGTAATTTCAATAAACGATTAGTAAAAAGTCCGAAGCTGTATTTTTACGATACCGGTTTGCTCTGTTATTTGCTTGGCATTCGCAGTGCGGCTGAACTGCGTGTTCACAGTTTGCGGGGAGCAATTTTTGAAACATACGTTGTGTCGGAATTGACTAAAGCGTGTTTTAATGCGGGAATTGAGCCGCCGTTATATTACTGGCGGGATTCGCAGGGACACGAAATTGATATAATCGTGGAGAATGGGGAGAAACTATTTCCAATTGAGATTAAATCAGGTCAGACGGTTGCGTCAAGTATGTTTAATGTTTTGAACTGGTGGCAGGATTTGACTGGAGTTAAAGGGGGCATGTTGATTCATGGCGGTGACTCCGGCTATACGCGCAACGGGATTGAGGTTCGCCCCTGGTTTTTTGTTTGATGAAAAAATCAAAATCAAAAAGAATTAGCGAGTAAGGTGTGATAGAAATGTTCCCGGCTTGGAAAAGGGATATTCTTTGATGTATATTGAATTTCATAATATTCAGCAATGGATGTGGAGCAACGATTTTAATTTTAAGTTAAATGTAATAAACAGTCCAGGGAGAGTTAATATGAAATATTTTAAAGTCATAATTATTATTGCGGCAACGTTATTTATTGTCGCGGTCATTTTATATCAGACCGGAACGTTCAGCGGCAGACAGATTGCTCCGGGAAATGTTGCCGCAGAAAAAGAGCAGTTCAGCGGTCGCATCGTGCCGCTGGTCAAACAGGAGATTCCGTTAATCTACAAAACTGTTGGCACGGTCAGAAGCCGGGACGAGGTGGAACTTTCGCCGCGAATTGTGGCGCGGGTTATTGAAGTGACAAGACGCAGCGGTGATTCGGTGAAAAAGGGCGAGTTGCTGGTAAAACTTGATGATTCCGACCTGCAAGCTGCCTGTCGCCGGGCGCAGGAAAGTCTGAAATCCGCTGAAGCGTCATTGACTCGCGCACTCAGCGAATATAACCGTCAGAAATTACTGCTGGAGAAAAATGTTATTCCGCGCAAGACTTTCGAGTTGGCGGAGGAGGGCTGGAAAGCCGCAGTGGCTAGTGAAGAATCCGCCCGGCAGGGAGTTAAAGTGGCGGATGCCAATTTGTCTTATTCTGAAATAAAAAGTCCGATGGATGGAATTGTTTCCGACCGGTTCAAAGATCCGGGCGACCTCGCCAGTCCGGGGAATATTATGATGAAAGTGTTTGATCCGTCGCGATTGATGTTGTATGTGCCGCTGCGCGAATCGCTCGTTAAATCGGTAAAAATTGGGGACAAAATAAAATTTACCGTGGAATCGTTGAAGAAAACATTTACGGGTGAAGTTCGGGAAATTGTGCCTTCGGTTGATCCGGGCAGTCGAACTTTTTTGATAAAGATGTGCATTCTTAATCCTTCCAAAGACTTGATGCCCGGCATGTTCGGAATGATTGAACTTCAGTTGGGAACGGAAACCGCGTATATTGTACCGTCGTCTGCCATCAAACGCATCGGGCAGCTGGAATATATTACCGTGCTGAATGATAATGATGTGCCGTCGCAAGTTCTGGTGCGCACTATTCCCGGCCCGACGCTGGAAACGCTTAAAGTTGTTTCCGGAATTGACGCCGACGCCCGGCTGGTGGTTTCCTCTCAATAAATTTGTGCTGTTCAGCGGAGAAGGTTTGATTTTCTTTTCGCTGAGTATAAACTAATAAAAAACGATTTATCCCGTAAGTTAAGTTTTTTAAAAATGGAGATGTATTATGAGGACAATAGTTAATTTATTATTTACAGCGCTGTTATTGATATTTGCCGCCGGATGTATTTTTGCCCCTTATCACGAAACAATGAATTATGATTTGGAACCGGCGGCGGTTGCCGTTCCGGCGAATGTCAGAGTTGATGTCCGGGATTTTGACAATAATTCCGGAGCTGGACGCAAAATGTTATTCCGGGTGGACAAATACCGGATGGTTGAAGACGGCTACAGTAAATGGGTTCAAGCTCCCGGAGCGCTGTTGGGCAGATATTTGACTAATGCATTTTTTCAGTCGGGAAAAGCCTCAACGGACATTAAGCCAATTGAGGTTTC
>JBAYVM010000017.1:0-17079 GCA_041674645.1 Victivallaceae bacterium
AATTTTACCAGTATCGCTGTTGTCATTGCCTTTATCATTACATTCCAGGAATGGTAACGGCTGGCATTGACCGGGATCAAGTGGTTTCACTAATTCCGCCAAGAAAAATATTTCTAGGCTGGGGAGCGAAAGACGCAGGAACGCCGGAACCGATGTATAAGGCTTTCTGTGATGCCATCAGGTCAAGAGATGAACAATCACTCGCCGTATTTGAGGATTCTGATACAGGACATACAATCACTATGCCGATGATGCAAAGTGCAATACAATTTTTAAAAACAAATTTAGTTGAAGGATAAAGATGAACAAACAAATTGATGTGGCGGTAATTGGACTCGGCGGTATGGGTAAAACTCATGTCGGGGCGGCGAAGGCCTCGCCGTATGTGAACAAGATTTATGGTTATGACCCGTTGCCGGGCAAGGCGGAAGAATTTGGAATTCTGCCAGCTTCGGATTTTAACGCAATTCTCAATAACCCGAAAATTAAACTGGTCTATATTGCCTCGCCAAATGAAGTTCATGCGGAACAGGCGATTGCCGCCATGTGCGCCGGGAAAGCGGTTCTCTGCGAAAAACCGATGGGAATGAATCAGGACGAAGCCAAACGGATGCTGGCAGTAGAACGCGAGACCGGAAGTTTTTTGCAAATCGGTTTTGAGTTGCACTACTCCAAAATGTATTCCACGGTGAAGAACTGGATCGACCAGGGCTTGATTGGAACGCCGGTGAATTGTCACTGCCGTTATTATTGCAGCGAATTTCATCTGAAAGATACCTGGCGCAGCCGGAGCAAAGGGACTTTAATCGGCGAAAAACTTTCTCACTATCTTGATTTACAACGTTGGTTCATCGGCAGTGAAATTGAAGAAGTTTATTCCCTGCATGCTCCGAATGTGGTTAATTATTTCAATCACGCGGACAATCACCAGATTAATCTCCGGTTTAAAAATGACGCAATCGCCAACCTGAATTTTGTTATGTACATTGCGGAAACCGACCACAGCGATCCGTTACTGGAAATGCTGGCAAAACAGTCTGATGACGGGCACGCGCTGCAATTTCATGTTTTCGGCACAAAAGGCGCTATTGAAACGGATGTTTTCCGCCGCCGGATTCGCCGCTGGGAATTTACCGACAGCCCGAAACAATTGGTCAGCAAAATTGTCGAGACTTTGACATTTCCCAAAGAAGAGGATCAAGTGTGGTTTCATAACGTTCACGGGCAGAATATGCGCGTCGCGGAATTGGTTGCCAAAGGATTGCCGCCGGAAAACTCCGCGACGGATTCATTCGAAACGATGCAGGCATGTTTTGCCGCAGAAATTTCTGAAAGTGAAAGACGAGTTGTAAAAATGGCCGAATTGACGATGTGATAAAAAAATTACCAGCATCAACATTTCCCGAACGGATTATTTTGCCTGATTATTCTATAAACGCGTCATCCCGTCGGGATAATAAAACTAACTATCTGTTGAACCACAGAAAAACAAGCGCTTAATTGCCGACAAACTTGATTCCTGTTATATTCCAATAAGTTACGAATAACCAGGCACCGGAGTCATCAGCCGAAACGCGTTGATGCGGTCAAAACGCAAAACCCTAAAACTAAAAAAAACGGTTTAGTTTGTTGACTTCTCTGGCAAAATCGGTTATACTAAGTTTTATTCAAGAAAAGTAATTTAGTTCCATCAAAATATATGCAAGAGGTGTTATATGTTTTTTGGTCACCAGAGTGGAGCAATATTTCGCTTTATTTTCAAACGGCATTTACTATATTTTTCCAGCGTCTTGTTTATTATCTCATTTTTTAACAATTCCGCTGGCGCAACCAAAATCAAACCGCTGGACAAAGTAACCTTACAGTTAAAATGGCAACATCAATTTCAATTCGCCGGCTATTATGCTGCGCAGGAAAAAGGCTATTACAAAGATGCCGGGCTGGACGTAACTATTGTTGAAGCCAAACCCGGCGCTGACCCGGCAGAAGCAGTATTGTCCGGAAAAGCCGATTTTGGCATCGCCGGCAGCACACTGTTGCAATTGCGCGACCAGGGCAAACCGGTAGTTGTGCTGGCGGCAATCTTTCAACATTCTCCACTGGCAATCATGACAAGAGATAATAAAACCCTTCCAGACATTCGCTCTCTGAACGGCAAAAAAGTGATGGTTGAACCGCTTTCAGCCGAAATGATAACCTATTTTAAAATAGAGAATGTCAATCTTGATTCAATGATTATACTGTCGCATACATTCGGCGCAAAAGATTTGATTGATGGCAAAATAGATGCCATGACCGTTTATACCACGACAGAACCTTATGAGCTCCGGAAACTGAAAACACCTTACAAACTGTTTCGTCCGAGAGATTGTGGAGTCGACTTTTACGGCGACTGCCTGTTCACCACGGAAAAAGAGATAAAACGTCATCCGGAGCGAGTGAAAGCTTTTCGTGAAGCATCATTGCGTGGCTGGAAATATGCCATGGAGCACCCCGACGAGCTGATTTCCATTATCAAACGCAAATACAACAGCAAGTCATCACGGGAGCAGTTACAATTTGAAGCGCAGGAGCTGCGTTCACTGATTAACCCCGGCGTTGTTGAAATCGGCTACATGAATAAAAACCGCTGGCAACGGATTGCTGATATTTTCAAAAAATGCGGTCAAATATCAAGTAATATTCCGTTGCAGAAATTTATTTACGAAACCAGACCGCCAACTTTCAAACCAAAACCTTTTTTTATTACAATACTTATATTGTTGTTGCTGACCATCGGCGTGACCATCGCCGCCATGCGCTTCAAAAAACTTAACTTAAAGTTAAAAAAAGAGATTGCGTTGCATAATCATGCGGAAGCAAAACTTAAAGCCCAGTACCGTCTACAGGAACTACTCGTAAATATCGCTTCAAAATATATCAACATTCCGCTGAATGAATTCAACTCCGCCATTCAGATTTCTCTGCGTGAACTTGGCGAATTCTTCGATGCCGAGAGCACCTACATTTTTAAATATGACTTTGAAAAGCAAATCTGCACTAATATTTATGAATGGTGTGCGGAAGACATGCCTCCAGAAATTGACAACTTGCAGGCGCTGCCGCTGACAGCAATTTCAGACTGGGTAGAACGCCACCGCCAGGGTGAAGCCGTTTATGTCCCGGATACGCAGAATATTACATATGGTAAACTGTGCGCCGGAATTGACCGGCAGGGCGTTAAAAGCTTGCTGACAATCCCGATGATGAACGGTGACCAGTGCATGGGTTTTGTCGGCCTGGATTCAACGTTGCCAAATCATGCCTATTCTGATGACGAACAACATTTATTAAAAATATTCGCGGAAATACTGGCAAATGTCGAGATGCGGGAACAAACAACAAAAAAACTACAGGACGAACAAGCCAACTTGAACGCAATTTTCAAAGCGGCGCCAGTAGGCATGTTGCTGCTGGATGAAAACGCAGTAATCGTAAATTACAATGACGCAATCTCCAGACTGGTATCCAGAGAACGCAGCCAGATTATCGACAACATCATCGGAAACGGCTTGGGATGCGAGCACAGTTGCGACGCGCCTCGCGGTTGCGGATTTTCCTCCGCCTGCCATGAATGTCCTTTACGACAGGCAATTCTTCATGTATTGCAAACCGGAGAATCGATTTATAGCCAGGAAATGAAATATACCGTCTTAATTAATGAGAAACAGTACTGCCTCTGGATAAGCGTTAACGCCGAACGGGTTTCATTGAACGGACGCAAACATGTGGTTGTCGCCATTGACGAAATCACCAAACGCAAACGCGCGAGCGATTTACTGCATGAAAAAATGGATGAACTGCAACGCTTCCACACATTGAGCGTCGGGCGGGAATTGACGATGATTGAGCTGAAAAAAGAGATAAACAACCTTTTGGCGCAAAATGGTCAGAAAGAAAAATATAAAATAATAGATGATTGAACCAAACAGACGTATTGCTGAATTATTAATCAGCTTGTACGGAATAGACGTTTCCCAATACGAACCGTCTTTTCTGGACAAAGCTATTCAGCGCCGGATTGATGACACTCATTCCAGTTCGGCGGCGGAGTACTGTCGCGTTCTTGAGCAAAACCACCAGGAGGCGAAGTATTTTATTGATTCGCTAAAAATAAGTTACAGCGAGTTTTTCCGCAATCCGTTGACTTTCGCCGTTCTGGAACAGCTCGTCCTGCCCAGGCTGACGCTGAAAATGAAACATGGCAAAAGAAATGAAATACGCGTCTGGTCGGCGGCTTGCGCCGCCGGACAGGAAGCTTACAGCCTCGCCATGCTGCTGGAAGAATTGAAAACCCCGGACAATGAAATAAACTACCGCATTTTCGCCACCGACAAATCCGGGCAGCAGATAATCGAAGCGCAAAACGGACACTATCCGGAAGCAGCATTAAACCGTCTGAGTTTAAAGCGGGTCAAAGAATGGTTCAAGAAAAGCGGCGACACTTATACAGTTAAAAGCGCCTTGAAAAAACATATTGAGTTCTCAACCTTCGACCTGCTCAGTGAAAATCCTCATTGCCCGCCAGCCAGCATTTTTGGCGAATTCAATCTGGTTTTCTGCGCCAATATTCTGTTCTACTATAAGAATGAGCGCCGGGAAGTTATCCTGAAAAAAATTAAAAAATGCCTGATTGACGGCGGTTGCCTGATTACCGGGGAAGCAGAAAGAAATGTTTTAATTGAGAATAACTTCCGTGAAATTTTTCCCAAATCAGCTATATTTATACTGGAATGATTAGCAACAAAGACTCAGAATAAAGGAAAAAACATGAACATTAAAAATTTACGCATTGGAACGCAACTCAAACTGGGTTTTGCTACCATGCTGATTATGGTAATTATACTGGGCGTGATTTCGCACGTACAGAATGAAGAGATGGGTAAGCAAACCCAAATGATTTATAATCACCCGTTGCAAGTGCAACGCGCCGCCAGAACATTGCAATCAGATGTTTTCGCCATGCATCTTAACATGAAAGATCTTTTACTCGCCAACAATGAAAATGATATAGAAATTATCCTGAAAAATTTGGAGCTTTTAAAAGCCGATTCATTCGAGCAGATTAAAATACTCTATAGTCAATATTTGGGCAATAAAGTTGCTATCGACACCGTAAATCAGGAATTTATTGCGTGGAATTCAATTCGTGAAGAGACTATTAGAATGTTGCGCGCCGGGAAAAAACAAGAAGCGGCCGACCGCACCAAAAAGTCTGGCGTCGGGGGGATTCAAGCCGCAAAAGTAATCTCTGTATTAGAAAAAGTCAATACCTTTGTATGGAAAAAAGCTGACGAGTTAAATGCGGCATCGTTGGAATTGAACGACTGGCTGAATAAGCAATTAGCAATCTGGGTTACCGCCATTGTGCTATTTGCCGTAATTATCAATCTGGTGCTGATGCGCAATATCCGGACGCCGCTGAAAGCACTTATCGACGCTACCCAACGCTTTCGCAATGGCGAGACAGATGCCAGATGTTCATACAGCCTGCAAAATGAGTTCGGGCTATTGTCCACCTCTTTCAATGCACTGGCGGACAATATTCAGCAAAGCATGGATTTGAACGAAAAAATCGAAGCTTTCTCCAAGATACTGTTAAGTGAAAATGAAGCAAAAAAATTCTTTTCCGCCACGCTTACCACGCTTTTAACCAACACAAATTCCTCCATCGCCGCCGTTTATCTGTTAAATCATGAACAAAATATATTTGAACATTTTGCCTCCATCGGCTTAGACAACAACGCCCGGCAACCGTTTTCCGCCGCTACTCGTGACGGAGAATTCGGCGCTGTCCTGTCCACGCATAAAATACAACATATCAAAAACATTCCAGATGACACCCGTTTTGTGTTCAACGCCGTCAGTGGCAATTTTATTCCTCGCGAAATCATGACCATTCCGCTTTATGTCGGCAATAAAACCATCGCAATTATTTCACTCGCCAGCTTCAGTCAATACAGTGCGAAAGAAATTCTGTTTATTTACAACATTCTTGGAGCTCTGACCGCCCGCGTGGAAGGCATACTTACCTATCGCAAGATTAGAAAGTTTTCCGAAAAAATGGCGGAACAGAACCGTGAGTTGGAAGCCCAGCAAAAAGAACTGTCCGCGCAGTCAGCGGAATTAATCGAACAGAACACCGAGCTGGAAATGCAGAAAAATCAGTTGAACGAAGTAAGTGAGCTGAAAACCAACTTTTTGTCCAACATGAGTCATGAATTGCGCACTCCGCTCAATTCTGTAATTGCGCTTTCCGGCGTGCTCAACCGGCGACTGATTAATCAGATACCGCAGGAAGAATACAGTTATCTGGAAGTCATCGAACGCAACGGAAAACATCTGTTACAATTGATTAACGATATTCTCGACATTTCGCGCATCGAAGCCGGACGCGAAGAGATGGAAATTACCAAGTTCAATGCAAACAACCTCATTGCTGATGTTGTTAGTATGATTGATCCGCAAGCAGAACAGAAAAATATTGAGTTGTTGCATCTTGACAGTAACGCCGAACTACTGATAACCAGCGATGCCGACAAGTGCCGGCATATCCTGCAAAACCTGATTGGCAATGCAGTAAAATTCACCGAAAAAGGCAAAGTTGAGGTTGCCGCCAGCCAAAGCGACAACCATATCACAATAAAAGTTACCGACACCGGCATCGGAATTTCTGAAGAAAATCTTGCTCGTGTTTTCGATAAATTCCGTCAGGCCGACGGCAGCACATCACGCAAATTCGGCGGCACCGGACTTGGACTGGCAATCGCCCAGGAACTATCAATGTTGCTTGGTGGAACAATTTCCGTTAACAGCGTCCCAGATCAGGGATCAGAATTTACTCTCTCCCTGCCCTTGCGTTATACCGGCGAAAACAAGGTTATTGAAACGGAAACCACTACCGGATTCAAAAAAGCCTCCACGTCAGCCGCACCAATGATGCCGACAGTTTACACTTCACAGGTCAAAACTGTTCTGCTGGTTGAAGACAGCGAACCGGCAATTATTCAGATGAAAGATATTCTGGAAGCCAATGGCTATCAATTGCTGATTGCGCACGATGGAACTGAAGCGCTAAAAATCATCGAAAAAACCATTCCCGACGCGATGATTTTGGATTTAATGATGCCGGAAGTGGATGGTTTTGAAGTATTAAAAACTCTTCGCGAAGCAGACAAGACCGCTCACATTCCAGTGCTGATTCTGACCGCCAAACATATTACGAAAGACGAATTAAAATTCTTAAAGCGGAACAACATCCATCAACTTATCCAGAAAGGCGATATCAACCGCAACGAACTGCTTAATACCATATCAGACATGGTCTTTCCACAAAGAGAAAAACCTTTGTTTATCCCGCAGGTTATCGAGGGCAAACCGGTCGTGCTGGTGGTGGAAGACAATCCAGACAATATGACGACGGTTAAAGCGTTGCTCGGCGAAAATTATACGATAGTCGAAGCTGTGGATGGCAATGACGGGGTAAAAAAAGCGAAAACGCACAAACCTAACCTGGTGTTAATGGATATTTCACTGCCGGCAATGGATGGAATTGAAGCGTTCAGGGAAATAAAAAACATACCGGAATTACATCATATCCCGGTCATTGCTTTAACCGCCAGCGCGATGGTCAACGACCGCGAAACTATTCTGGCGCAAGGCTTTGACGCCTACATTTCAAAACCTATCGATCAACATATCTTTTTCAAAACCATCAACGAGACGCTTTATGGAAAATAACAATATAAAAATTCTGGCAATTGATGACAATGCGGACAACCTCATCAGCATGAAAGCGCTGGTAAGAGAGGCATTCCCGAATGTAACTATTTTTACCGCGTTGAACGGCATATCCGGCCTTGAGCTGGCCGCCGCCGAAAACCCGGACGTGATTTTGCTGGACATCTTAATGCCGAAAATGGACGGCTTTGAAGTCTGTGAGAAATTAAAAGCCGATAAAAAAATGTGCGAAATACCAGTAGTCTTTCTCACCGCCATGAAAAAAGACAAAGACAGTCACATTCGTGCTCTGGAAGCTGGCGGCGAAGCATTCCTCACAAAACCAATTGACTCCTGCGAACTAATTGCCCAGATAAACGCCATGGTGAAAATTAAACGCGCCAATCTTCAGAAACTCGACGAAAAAGAACGGCTTGCCGCATTGGTAAAAGAACAAACCGCAGAGTTAAAAAAGAACTATACCGCCATGCTGAATCTCCTGGAAGACCTGAGCCAGGAAAATAACGCCAGGAAATTAAGCGAAGCGGCATTGAAGAAAAGCGAAAGTCTTTTCCGCACTATGTTCAATGACGCTCCCCTGGGGATAGCCATGGGTGATTCCCTGTCAGGTAAAATATGCGAAATGAATCCGCGTTTTGCAGAAATTACCGGCAGAACGATAGAAGAGCTGAAAACCATCGACTGGATGAGCATAACCCATCCCGATGATGTAAAAAAAGACCTTGACCGGATGGCAAGGATGAATGTCGGAGAAATTAACGGATTCAAAACGAACAAACGCTACATCAAGCCGGACGGTTCATACGTCTGGGTCAGCATGACGATTGCTCCATTGAAAGATACAGAACAGACAGGCAAACAACATCTGTGCATGATTGATGACATTACAGAACGTATGCGGACAGAGCAAGCGCTTCTCGCCAATGAAGAATTTTTAGAAGAGACTCAAAGAATCGCCAACATCGGCACATACACTCTGGACATTGCCAGCGGCAGCTGGACCAGTTCTGAAATTTTAGACCTCATTTTTGGCATTGATGCCAGCTTCAAACGGGATAGCGACGGCTGGAAAAAACTCATCCATCCGGAATGCAGGGAAATCATATACGATTATTTTGCCAAAGACATCGTCGCCGGAAAAAAGAAATTCGATAAAGAATATAAGATTATCCGGCATAATGATCAGGCCGAACGCTGGGTGCATGTGCTGGGCAGACTTAAGTTCGACAAAAACGGCCAGCCGACTACCATGGTTGGAACCATTTACGACATAACTGCTGCCCGGCAGGCTGAAGAGGAACTGATTAAATCCAAAGAACGCGCCGAAGAAAGCGACAAACTTAAAACTGCTTTTCTTAACAACTTATCCCATGAAATACGCACTCCGTTTAACGGTATGCTGGGATTTTTATCCATGTTGCAGGAAGACAATCTAACTTCCAGCGAACGTGACGAATATATCAGCGCCATTAACCAAAGCGCGGAAAGACTGATGAACACCATCAACGACACGATTGAAATTGCCAAGATTCAAACCAAACAGATAAAACTTACCACATCTGAAATTGACCTGACCCGGATGACCAGCGAACTTCACGAACGTTTCAAGCACCACGCCGAAATCAAAGGTCTGGATTTTATAATAAAAAACAACCTCCCGGATGACAGGCGCAAAATAAAAACCGATGGCAACAAATTAACAACCGTACTTAACAGCCTGATTAACAATGCTTTAAAATTCACGCCAGCGGGTTCTATTCAGTTGATCATTCGCACAAACAGCGAAGGGTTGGAATTTGTGGTGCAAGACACCGGCGTGGGAATTCCGCCAGATAAACGGCAATCAATTTTTGAACGTTTTATGCAGGCTGACGTTTCGCACACCAGAAAATTTGAAGGTTCCGGACTGGGGCTTTCCATTGCCAAAGCTTATGTGGAATTGCTCGGCGGCAACATCCAGCTGACAAGCAGTGTCGGCGAAGGTTCCATATTTTACTTTACAATTCCGTATCAACTTGCAGAAACAGAAAAAACAACTCCAGAGTCGACAAAACCCGCCGCCACTCAGCCATCCCCGAAGATTCTGATTGCGGAAGATGATGAGCTTAATTTCTCATATTTTAACGCTATTTTCGCCAAAACCAGCTCCGTTGTCCTGCACGCCTGGAACGGCGCAGAAGCCATCAAACTCTGCCGTGAACATTCCGATATTGGCATAATCTTTATGGATATAAAAATGCCGGTTATGGATGGCTACACCGCGACTGACGAAATCCGCAAATTCAAGCCGGATATCCCAATTGTCGCCATTACCGCTTATGCCGCCGCCGGCGACAAGAAAAAATGTCTGGAATCCGGCATGAATGATTATATGTCAAAACCGATAAGGCCTCAAGCCTTAATGGAAACGCTGAACAAATGGCTGCCGCAGGCACAAGACTGAAATCAATGAGGGAATCATTGATTGCGCAGCAATCTTTGGACCGCAGCGACATACTCCAATTTATTTAGATTTTGCGTCATTATATTCCAGCCATTCCAACATTGCGATTGGATTACCGTGCTTAATTTGTACGGTGTCCTGAACGTACCCTTGCTTAAAAGTAATATGTTCAGTTGACGCTCCAATAATATCCGGCCAACGCGGATTTGTGTATTGCAACCATGTGCTCCAATTTAGATAACTCTCCAAGTCTGCGGCAGCGACAGCGGAACCGGTACGGCGCACATATGCCACTAATGCCAGCGGAAAATCATAACGCAAGTGCACAGAGTGTGCGCCTTGCATTGAACCAGGGGTTGAACCATGAATAATGCCGCCAACTGTAATGGTTTTTCCGCCCCATTTTTCCGCCGCCTTCCATTCCGCGTCGGGGTAATCTTCACGCATACGCAAGAATGAATGAATTACACAATAAGTACGATGATACTGCTCCCATACTTCTTCTGTCAATTTTTCTCCCGCCAAATCTTTATGTTCCAAAATTTCATCAAGCACAAGCAGAATCCATGATGGCGCTACTGCGTCTGCTCCTAAAGTGTCATATTCCATAAAGCGCCATTCATTTCGTCTTAAATGTAACAATAAATGCTGAAGCATTCTTTCAAATTTTTGTTTGTAGTCATTTTTCCCGGTCAAAATATATGCAATCATAAAACTGAAAGCTGCAAAAGCATCGCTCACGGGATAACATTCATCAGGATAAGTATCAAATGACCGATTCTGACCAGGCATACCATCCCAGTAACGACTGAATGCTATACCTCCGCTTTTTTCAGACATCATTGACACGAGAAACGTTCCGCAAAAAGTTTCCAACCGTTGAATAAAAGCCTTTTTCTCCAGCTCCGGGACATACCCTCTTTTCAAACAGCGCCACAACATCATATTAACTACACCGCCGGTTGCAGTCTCTGAATGCGCACGACCGTATCGGTCTGAAAATTTATTTGCCGCGGGCTGATAGCCGTTGATCCATGAGCCGTTCTCATGCATAAATCCGCCATTCTTAAAGTATAATAGAGCATTCAGTATTTTGCTCGCTCGCGAATCGCCGAGTCGAAACATGGTTTCCATAATTACGACATTAGCTGAACCGCCCCACGCCAGCTCAATCATCGGCTCGTCAAGTGTCTCTTTATATTTTTTTGTTTCCGGACTGAAAACCAAAGCGCCAGAGATTTTCTTGTTTCCTGACAGAAAACCATACCACCCGCGATGAAACATGCCCATTTTTGAATCACTGTCCAAATCAATCCAAAGTCCAGGCTGGCGAGTAAAAGAATGCCATAATTCAATATATTTATCATAAGACTTGGCGGGAAGTGGAGAGACTTCATGCGTCTCTGGATGCCCGGCAATTTCAGGACTCCATAAATCATATGCTCCAACGGCGATTGACATTGCGCCGGCAATTACTTCTCCTGCAGCAAAATCTCGCTCCCCCATAGATATGCCAGCAGGACACGATAATCCTATGCATTGAACAGACCCCGCGTCGCTATGATTAATTGTCAGTCTGGATGTTCCTTCAAACAGGGGCGTGAAAACAATACCGCTATTTTCATTTGACCATCCGGAAACCAACATGTCATAAAAGCGACAACGCATAAATTCTACAGGTCGCTTAAGCAGGCAAAAATCAACGCCTCCACGCCATGCCCGCGAAAATATCAACGACGCATTTACTTTTATCGTGCCGTTGTCGACGGCATTCATTTCTATTTTGAATTCACCGCAGGGAGAATTCCCAGTAAATATAATGCTGCTGTCTTTAATATTTATACGGTCATACGAGTAATTATTGCCGTTTTCATCTCCAGGTTCACGCAAGCGCAAACAGGAAAATTCTTCTGCAATAGCGCCACCGTTATACAGCCATAAACCGCCATTATTTTTTTGAAAAATAATTTTTAATCCTGGAAATGGATTCCAAATATTCGTATCTAGTTCAGAGTCTGATTGCAACCAATCACAGTTAACGTTTGCCTCAAGATTGTTCATATATAATTTCCTTGAATTATAAGTTTTTAATTTATTTGTCTGTTACTGAGCATAAGTAGAATTTTATTTTATCTCATCCCAAAGCTTAACCATTGCTATAAGTGGATTGTGTCCCAAATAATCAGAGCATGGCATATTGTATCCGGTCGATGGTTTTCTCTGAACTTCCATCGGATTACCGCCATGCGAATGATAAAATTCCCAGATGGTTCCAGTTTTTTTAAAACATTTGCTTGTCGCATCCATCGCGTTTTCCAGAATCATTTTTGCCGCATCGCTCCGGTTGTACTTAACGCATCCAACCGCCGCCCAGTAACTCATGCTGTTCCATGCGGGGCCGCGCCACAAACGCAACTCAAATTTGTGGTCACTTACGCTTACGGTTGATATAGGATGCTTTGTGAAAAATCTTTTCTGGTTTAACAAGTTTTCGTTTATAACTCTTTGCGCCTGCCTGTAATCTGCCGCGCCAACTACTAGCGGCCAGATACCCTCAAATGACAGCACGCGTTTTTCAGGATTATTAACAGCCCATAAATCATGAAAAAAACCTGTCTCCTCATCAAAAAAATCCTTTGTTATAAAAGATTTTATCTTCTCTCCCTTATTCAAAAATTCCCTTTCAAGATTATTGTCTTCTGTCCATTTTGCCGCATACTGGTATAGCATATATACATGTGACGTAGCATCAATGCACGGCATAATGGATTTTGGAACACAGTCGAATCTGGCTCCTTGATCAACTCCGCTGTCCCATATATTAGCGGTTATATCAAGATAATAATACCCAGCGCTCCCTGCTGACCGGTTTTGTTCAAACCACGTTATAAGTTTAATCAAACATTTATATATCAAATCTTTAAATTCACGGTCTCCGGTTTTATGCAGATATTTTTCCGCAACAACAGGCCACACAGGTGGATGTGTGCATCTTGTGCCTACGACAGGGCTACCGCTTTTCATAAAAATCACTCCGGGCATGAAGCCGTCTGATTCTTGAAATTGCAGCAGGTTTTTTAGTTGATTGGCGGTGTGGGCGGGGCAGGCGTCAACGCTGTCAAGTAGCTCATGAACGATATCCCAGTGACCGAATGCCGGGCTGCTTATATAACCTGGCCCTATTTCTTCCCACGGATAACAAAATGGAGCAATAGGCGGGTGTACACTTTTAGCATGAAGCATACATACATATTCTAAAGTTTTTCTCCATTCTGGCTTCCCAATATTTTTAATGCTGTCTATAAGTGCGTTGTATAAGTTATTTTCCATAAGCTAATTCCTAAAATTAATCATCTCCCATTTTTTAACCGGCAGTTCTCTGCCAAATGCATACATATTTTCCTAAACTCTGCTCATAGTCCTTTTAGTTGTAATATATATTGAATTATTTTATCTCTTATCTCTTGAAGATTGTTTTTTTCAGCATCCATTTTTTCCAAAAAATCTTCGGCCGCCAGAGCATGCTCCCACAAACGACTGTTCGTACTATTTTTGGCAATATCAATTTCTCTCAGAAGCGTTGTAAGGTATCTGATGTCATCTATCGCCTCTCTGTAACCTTCAAAAGCTATTGTATTAATTACGCCATTAACAGTAGGGTAAACAAAGCTATGGTCACGGTACTGCGGATGGTCAAAATCATTCCATCCGTTGCCGAATGATCCCTGGTAATTTGCAATGCCATCGTACTTGCTTTTCCACAACATAAATCCGTAATTTCTCCTGAATATTTCAGGATTTTCAACTCCAGCCATGGGATTGGCATATATGAATATTTTTTTATTTCTGCGATGCCATCTTTCAGCTTCCTCGCGGAAAGGAGCCCCGGCACATATCAGCATATCCTGCAAATCCCCCATTGACTCAAAATTTTTTGCCCTTTTGCCGGCCGCATATATTTTCCCGCCTCCATTCTTTATGGCTTGCCATACTTTACGTTGAGACATAAGGCGCCCCTCTTGAGCTTCATCAATGCCATAGAAATATAATTCTTCAGTTCCATATGGTTTCACAAAGTCAACCATTTGTCTTACTTTCGAAGTTATTTTTTGCAAGTCAGAATCATTGATTGTATTGCCAAAACATTGCATTGTGAAAATAGAGTCAAGTTTTATTCCTGATTCTTTACAGGCGTTAATGTATTTTACAAGAAGCTCTCTGTCTGAATCAAAACTGATGTTAAACTGGTAATTGATAGGGCGGGTAATTCCATGATCAATCATGTTTTTCAACTCCGCTCTCAGCTGCTTTTCACTTCTCCATTCAGCGCCAAACTCAGCGCCTATTACTCCAGCAGGATATTTTCTATTAAGCCTGGAAAGATAATATATGGATGACGCAAGATATGGTTCCAAAAGCTTGAAAGGCAGCACATTGACTTTAATTGTAATTTTGTCCATAAGCGTATTGCTGTTAAATAAGGATATTTCTCCGTTGTAAATGCCTGGTTTCGCCTCATCGGGAATTTTTACGGTAATCCAAATCTGACTGGCTTTTCCAGCGGGAATCGACAATGGCTTGAATTCAGGACTGTCCTTTACCGGGAAATTGTCTATTGTTGTCTTTTTTATGTCTTTAACATTAACATATTTAGTTCCATCTTTCATGTCCAGTTTAACATAGTTATCTTTTTTATCACAATCAATTTTTATTAAAGAATTGTCATTTAGAAGCAACTCAGGAACAAGCGCTTTTTGAGATTTGTCTTGAGTAATCTGATACCATGCGCTACCAGCTTGATACCAGCATTTAACTGCTTTAATATCAACAAACGCTGCATTAATTGTGTTGTTGTCAGACTTTAAATCTGAAGTTTTAACATTCAAAGAGTCAATATTGATATCAGATTTGACAACAAAGCTGGCGGGCTCAAATTCTCCATTGCATGCTGTTATCTCAATGTTTTTTGATATTTTGCCTGGTATTACCAGACTGTCTGGAAGTATTTTGATTGAAGACACAGGATTTACAACGTATATGGCGCAGATGCCGCCACCACATTTATTCATTTCATGAATGTTATCTTTCAGATATTTCAGCGAATCAATAACAGGCATTATTTCCGCATAATCCCGAAGTGACAGAACATTAATATTCTGCAACTTCCCTATTTTTGACCTGACCTCGGCTATGTTGCTTATAGAATGTTTTTTGAGCGTCTCTGCCTTTGAATTAGTCGCTATGGCTTGATTAATTCCGTTTGCATACTTATCAAGCGCCGCATTCCATTCATTGAACTTTAAATCAACTTTATCTTTAACAGAGCGCCATTTTTTGCGAATAGCGTTTTTAAATTCAGTCAAATCAACAGTTTTCCCTGTCACTAACAGATCATCAATGTAAATGGTCGCTTTTGAGCCTTTCTTCCCAGAGATTAACACGCATAATTTATCCATTAATATTCCTACGTTATCTTCTTCGACACCCCAATATTTTTTTGACCATGTTTCTTGTCTCATTATAGATAATTTAAATAAATCAGCTTGATATTTTATCCATTCACCGTTAAATGAACCTCCATTAGGCGCTTCAATTTTTTCCAGGCCATCCTTACCGAAAGGAATATATTGCATGTTAATGCCAAAATTGACAGAGCGGACTGTGCTTTCTTTATCAACAGCAAAATAAGCTTGCGCCTCGCTTTCATGCAGAAGTGGTATACTTACAGGAACAAAAAAATAAAGATATGTACATTCATCTAACACGACATCAAGCTTGACACATTTTTTGCCAGAGTGAGATTTTGAATCTGTTATGCCTTTATGCTTTAACGTATATTTCCCGTTTGCAGCATAAAATTTTAATGCGTCTTCTTTTTCAAATCCCTGATAATATAATACATCAGGACAGTTTGCCGATTTGTTTATGTTCTTGCAGAAACTGGTTACAGGAATACTAAAAATGATGATGATAATACTTGACAACATGCCGGTCTGTTCAAAAAATCTGATTAACATAGTGATTCTCCTATCTGTGATTTAATTTTTTTTGATATTCCTTTTTTAATAAAATCTATAATCTTTTCATGATGCCACATGGAGATTCCAGAATTTTGCCTTCATATAGCGGCGTTCCACCCAACGCTGATACTCAGCAATAGGGAAAATCTCGTCAAGCTTATAGAGGAAACTATCCATCACAATGCTAATATCAGTCTTTTTCCGACTATAAACAACAATTGTGTTCTCATCCACTTTATAAACTCCGTCAGCGGATGGCTTGAAATCGCCAAGATTCTTTCTCAACCATTTTTTATATGTTCCTGTTACCAGAATAAACCGTACGTCTCCGATTTTGCTATTTACAGTTATTGGCAACGACAACTCCGGGGCATAATAGGACGCTCGCAAAGTCATTCTAGTATCATGATTTCCTTCATTGAATTTAAAAAGTTCTTCTCTGGATAAACTTTTCATTTTTTTATGACTTAAAAAATAACGCAAGTAGTCAGTAAGCCGTTTTATCTGTAGAAGGAAGCAATCCTCAAGCGGATCAGGACAGAAAACGCTGAACCCTGGATTGTCATCATCTTTCAAAAAAGGAAAGCTCTTAAGCGTCTCTTTTGCTGGCATCTCAATGATTGTCGCGTAACAAATATCTATCTTAATGTTTTTCCCGACAGGCAATAGAACTTTTTCCCATCCATCAGTTGTCGCATTTGTCCTCACTAAAGAATCATTGATTTTTATGGAAAATATTTTCCATTCAGGCTGACAGTAGATGCTAATCTCCCTTTGGCGTTTCAATTCTGAAAGCGTAATTTCATCTCGCGTTTCCGCGCAATGAGAAAACGTTGC
>JBAYVM010000018.1:0-16991 GCA_041674645.1 Victivallaceae bacterium
AAGTGAGCAGAACCGTAGCCTCCGCGCGCACATAGAATTAAGTCGACGGACGGGTCAAGCCAGCATGCGTGAAAATCAGACAGGCGCAACTTTAACGACGCTGATAAATATTTTTCGCTGGTTCCGTTAAAGACGTTTGGCATGACGGTAACTTCTTTCCCGCAGGAACGTAACCACTTTACTCCGGCCATAACTTTTTCCTGTTCTGCCGGCCCTGCTGGAGCTATTATTGCAATATGCTTGAAACAATCTGGAATTATTTTATTCATTCCGGCAAAATATCCCGTCCAATTTTAAATTCAAACTGTTTTTTTAAATTTTGTGTCTGCTTTCTGTAAAATAGCTGAATAATTATTTTTTTATATTTATTTTAACTTATTTTCATTTATTATTTGATTAATGTTTGACTATTGTTTTTTGCGTGGCATATTCATGTAGTCAAAAGTGCGATTGTATATCGCGTTTTTGGCAATATAGTGCCAGCCGTAAAAAGGCACTACGGAATATGTCACAACGCCATGGGCAGATTTTCGAATTAATATTAAGTGTACCATGGCGAATTAGGAAAAAAGAATGAATATCTATGTTGGCAATCTTGCCTACCAGGTGACCGACGACGAACTCGTAACCGCTTTCAAAGCCTATGGCGAAGTAGAATCAGCCAGAGTAATCATGGACCGTGATACTGGTCGCGCTAAAGGTTTTGGTTTCGTAGAAATGCCAAATCGCACAGAAGCTATGGCTGCGATTGAAGCACTGAACGGAACTGACATGAGCGGCAGAAGCATTACTGTCAATGAAGCACGTCCAAAACCCCAGGGCAATGATCGCCGTGGCGGTGGTGGCGGCGGCGGAAGCCGTGGCGGATTTGGTGGCGGCGGAAGACGCTTCTAATCCACTTTAGCTTATGCTATTCAAGCCGGAAAGTAAATTTTACTTTCCGGCTTTTTCTTTTCCTGCTCCCTCAAACCTTCATCCTTAAATATTTACGAAAACAAAAAGCAAAATCAATAATTGAACACACTTATTTTAATGATAACCAGAACTCGATAAAAGTCTAATGAAATAACAATTTTGCGTCCGCATAAAAACCAGTCTCTCCAGGCATCAATCAATTTTACCGGATAAAGAAACTGACGACGGAGGTGTCACGCGTTTGACTCCGACGAGTTGTAGATTTTTTGTCTGATTATTCTATAAACGTGTTATCCCGTCGGGATAATAAAACTTACTGACTGTTGAATCACAGCAAAACAGGCATTCAACTGGACACATGCTCCTGTTCAAATATTGAGCTTTGGATAACCGTTAATGGTTTGCTTTTTTAAGGCAAACTCTCTATAGAAATAATAAATATTCCATTTTTTCTCAAATTAATGTTGACAAAAAGCGGAAACTGGATATTATATAGATATATTTTTATTAATATAAAGATATAGATAAAAAACAATCTATTAAAAAGCCAAGCAACGGAGGTGTGACATGAAGAAAATAATGGCATGTATCGATTTTCGTGAAGGAACAGATCTGATTGTTGAAAAGGGAATTGAACTGGCGGCAAAATTTGATGTTGGATTATGTCTTATTCATGTTGCTCCGCCCAAAGATGTTATTCCTCAGTGTGTGGCCGGCAAGAAAAATTTTCCAGAAGTTGCCAGGCGTCTTTGTAGCTGCAGTAATAAATTCCAAACCATTGTTGCAAAGATTAAAGATGCTGGAATCAATGTGACAACTTATCAAAAACGCGGGGAGGCGGTGAATGAGATTGCAGGCCGTGCCTTGGATGAAAAGGTTGACATTATTGTTATGGGAGCACGGAACACCAGTGCGATGAGGCATTTGATTGGCGGTAGTGTGCCGGCCGAGGTAATGAAGAGAACAAAAATATCTGTGCTATTGGTTCCAATTCCGGCAAATTAATCTTATCCGGAGATAAAAATAAAAAAAAGGGAGGCAAAAGCCTCCCTTTTTTATTTTACTACAAATTTAATCAAGCAATCCTTCCTGCAGTCCGAGCGGTAGTGCCGCTGGGCGTTCGCAGGTGGTAGCCAGTTCAATATGTTTGCCAGCGATGCTGGATTTTTCAAATGATTCCATGATTTCGAGAACATGGAATGCCAGTTCACCGGAACAACGATATTTGCGGCCGGACTGCATGGCGTAGGCCATATCCGCTGCACCGATGCTACGGGAATTTTCGGTATAGATATGGGACAGTGGACAGTCGCTGATGGTGACATTCTGCATGCCGCCTTTCGCCAGCTTTACCGGTCCGCCGAAGGTGTTCGGGTCCGGTACGAACAGTGAGCCTTCTGTGCCGTAGATTTCGATGGGACTGTGATTGTGTTTCCACACGTCAAAGCTGGTGATTACGCTGATGACTGCTCCATTCTGAAATTCAATCACGCCGGTGAGGTGTGTTGGAACTTCCACTGGTAGTTTTTCTCGTTTGATTAGTGCCTGTGGTCCGGCGACTCTTTCTTCAAACGCCTTGGTGGTAATGGCGCAAACGCGTTTGGCCGGACCAAGCAGATTGACCAGTGCGGTAATATAATAAGGGCCGAGGTCGAACATCGGACCGCCGCCTTGTTCGAAGAAAAACTTCGGGGACGGATGGTAATATCTTTCCGGACCGTATCCCATAAACATGGCGGTCCCTCCGACCGGGCGGCCAATCCAACCGTCATCAATCAACTTGCGGCAGGTTTGTTGTCCGCCGCCGAGGAAAGTGTCCGGGGCGCAACCGACGAGCAGTTTTTTTGATTTGGCGGATGAAATTATTTTTTTGCCTTCTGCGCAGGTTACGGCGAAAGGTTTTTCGGAATACGCATGTTTGCCGTGTTCCAGAGTTTTCAGTGCGATTTCCGCATGGGCTTTGGGAATGGTCAGATTGATAACAATTTCAATATTTTTGTCAGCCAGCAGTTTATCAACGGTTACGGCTTTTACCTGATGTTCTTCGCCTTTGGCTTTGGAGGCTTCCGGGTTGATGTCCGCACAGGCGGTTACTTCAAGGATGTCGAAGCGTTTTGCCGCATTAAAATACGCATTGCTGATATGGCCGCAGCCGATAATACCAACTTTTACTTTTTTCATTTTTCTGATTTCCTGATGGTTATTTGTTGCCGGACGCCAAGCCTTTTGAGGTCAAATATTTATAACTTTGTTCAATTGCTCCAAACATGTCAGTGGCGCAACGGTCAAGCTCTACTATCATCCAGCGGGTGACTTTTTCGTCCGCAGCGGCAATGATTTCTTTGATATTATTGCTGCCGGAACCTACTGCGACCATTGCGGCGGCTTTGATTTCCAGAATGCTGTCTTTGCATGATTCGGAAGCGGCTTGGGTTCCACCTTTGATTAACGCTCCGTCTTTGATGTGCAGCAGGACGCATCTGTCTTTAAATTTCTTAACTTGTTCCGCTGCATTTTCCTGTCCAAAATTTGCCGCCCAGTAAGTGTCCAGTTCAAATTTAACTTTAGGGCAGAGTTCTGCGTAAATGTCATAAATTATTCTGCCGTCAATCTTGTCGAATTCCCAGTAATGGTTATGCTGGAACAGGGTAATTCCTGCGGCGGCAAGCTTTTCCTGCATACCGTTAACCATGTCTGCTGTCGCTTTTATGGCATTCATATCTTTGAACTCAGCCGGACCGTAACCGCAGGCAACTAAATCAATATCCAATTCGCCGGCGACTTCAATTACTTGATTAAGATTCTGCGGATTTGCCCATGGACTGTGGGTGGATGATATTTTCATGCCGAGGTCAGTAACAATTTTTTTCAGTTCTTTCGGCGTGAGATTCCAGAAACCGGCTGGTTCAACTCCTTTATAACCAATTTTTGCCAGACGCTTAAGCACTCCGACAAAATCTTTTTCCGCTTCCGCCCGGAGAGAATACAACTGCACTGAGATTGGTTTCATTTTTGAAACTCCATTGTTTTTTTACTCGATTGCTTTTTAAAAAAAATACTATATCTTTTATATTATATGTTGAAAGTAGTATTGGCAATTGACAAAAAGTATTTTTTATTGACTACGGGTATTAAAAGTAACTATGGATGATTTAGAAAGAGTTGAAAGTTTAATCAGGGTGGGATATTTCACGGCTCCGGCCGGAGTGAAGATTAACCCGTTCAAAATTCCGATAAAGACGGAAACCGTGGAAGTTATTACCGGAGGAAAGGTGGTATTTACCAATGACGGTCGCGAACAGGTATATGGGAAAGGAACTATTTTCTGGCATATCAGCCGGGATGAGACAGTTCATATTACTCCGTCTGATGATCCATACCGGTGTGTGGTATTTCATTTCAGAGTAAAAGACCGCAGGCGGGTGACTCCGCGAGTTACGGTATGGGATGATGATGCGGCGCTCGACAGGTTTGCTGGAGAGGCAATCCGTTATTTTCATAATGAAACTTATGACCGGAATAAGCTCTGTGCTTATTTTTACAGTCAACTGTTGTGGCAGTCTTATCGTTATACCTGCAAAAAAAGTCATGAAGAATATCCAGAACAGGTGCGCCGGGCGGTTGCGTATATTAATCGTAGTCTTGGGAGCGGAATTGCCGTCGAAGATATTGCAGAAAACTGCGGCGTGAGCAAGCCGTATCTGTTTGCGCTTTTTCAGAAACATCTTAACGGCAGTCCGCATAAATACCTTAATGAGTGTAGATTGCGCAAGTCCAGAACATTGCTTGCCGGCAGTGACAGCATTAAAGAAATTGCCGCGCAATGTGGTTTTGAAAATATTGAAGTTTTTTACCGCCTGTTCAAAAAATCGGCAGGCCTCACTCCAGCAGAATATCGCAAAAAATTCTCTCCGTATTTGCTGGAGTGATTGAAGCAGATTCAGGATTTTTCCTGTTCATTGCGAAAGGCATTTAGCGCGGAGGGGAAGGGGGTTAAGACTCTTTCGAGAACACCTTGCGTATATGAAATGCACATGCCGTAATTGGTAATTGGAACATTTGCCTGTCTGGCCAGTTCAATTCTGGACAACGTTTCACGGCGGTTTAACATGCAGCCACCGCAATGAATCACCAGGCTGAACTCATTCAGATTCTCCGGATAATCCTGTCCTGAATAAACTTCTATTTCCAGTTCTGCGCCGACATACTGACGCAGCCAGCGAGGAATCTTCACCCGCCCGATATCATCGGCGGCGGCATGGTGTGAGCAGGCTTCGGCAATCAATATTTTGTCGCCATTTTTCAGCCGGTCAATAGCCGCGGCGCCTTTTGCCATTTCAAGCATATCGCCTTTAAGTCGGGAGAACAGAATCGAAAATGTGGTGCATGGAATATCTTTTGGCGTGTCGGCAACCATTTTCAGCACGACTTGCGAGTCGCAAATGACAACATCCGGTTTTTGTTTCAGCATAGACAGCATGAAAGAATATTCGCGTTCTTTGACGACTATGACTGAGGAGTCGCTGTCCAGAGCATCGCGGATAGTTTGTACTTGCGGCAAAATCAGGCGGCCTTTCGGCGCTTGCAAATCAATGGGAACAATGAGCATGCAGATGCCGCCAGGTTTAAGCAAATCGCTGACCAGCGGCGGCGGAGTGATGAAATCTTCCGGACAACAGTCGATTAAGGCTTTTTTAAAGCTGGCAAGCGTTTGTTCACGGCGTGGTTTGTCCAGACTGGATACTGCAAGTACGAGCGGAGTTTTGCCTTGAAGCATGGCAGTGAAGTGTTCATCCGGATAGTTCTGGTCAATTTTATTAATAACGATTACAAGTGGCAGTTTGCGTTTTTCGGCTTCGCTGACAATTTGTTCTTCTGCGGCTCCCCAAATTCCGGCTTCGCATAAAATTGTAACAATGTCGGCGCGGTCAAACACTTTATGCGTTTTCTTAATCCGTTTTTCGCCAAGCTCGGAAGTGTCGTCAAGTCCGGCCGTGTCGAGAAAAACCACCGGCCCGAGCGGTAGCAATTCCATTGGTTTTTCCACTACATCGGTAGTAGTTCCGGGAATTGAAGAGGTGATAGCGATATCCTGTCCTGAAATATAGTTGAGGAAACTTGATTTTCCGACATTTGTTCTGCCAAAAAGAGCAATATGCAAGCGTAATGATTTTGGAGTCTTTTGCATTTATAATAGGCCTTTTGTTAGTCTTTGTATCCCAAAGAAATTAGATTGTGCGGTGAGAGAGTTTTGTTGACAAGCTCATCACCAAGTTTATTGCTGAGAAAGTCTCTAAAATCAGATTTTCCGGAAACGGTAAATTCGTTCACTAATTGCGTTGCCTGTTCATAACCGATGTTCGGCAGGAACGCGGTAATTAATGTTACTGAGCGGTTCAACGAATCGGCGCAACGGACTTTGTCGGCTTTAATTTCCATAACATGAACCGACAACATATCTGCCATATTTTCCAGCATCACCAAACTTTCGAGAATACTGTCGGCGATTAGCGGGAGATATTCGTTAATCTGGAGAGTTCCAGCGGCGGCACAGTCTTCAACCAGGCGGTTTAGCGAACGCACTTTTCTGGAGCCTTGAATAATGCATTCCATAATTACCGGATTTATTTTGCCGGGCATAATTGATGAACCGGCTTGGACTGGCGGCAGAATAATTTCTCCAATAAAATGCAATTGACGCAGGTCGCGGCAGATTTTTTCGAAGTTTACCGAACAGGCCTGCATGATGCCGCAGACTTCGACAAAGCTGTCGAGGTTGGCGGTTTGATCAACGCAGTTTTCGCCACGAGCCAGGCCAAACCCGGTAATGTCGCGGAGTTTCTCAATTACCATAAAAATATAACGTTTAGGCGCAGTCAAGCCGGTGCCGATGGCCGTGCCGCCGAGATTTACCAGGCGAATGCGTTCTTCAGCTTTAAATGTCCGCCAGCGGTCTCTGGCGAAGGCTTCGGCAAACGCGCTGAATTCAGCTCCCAGGGTGAGCGGGACTGCGTCCTGCATTTCTGTCCGGCCAATTTTCACAATATCGGCAAATTCTTTTTCTTTATTTTGAAAATTGTCTTGCAGCACGGCAATCTTTTCGCTGAGTTTTCTAAGTTCAGTAATTACTGCGATTTTTACCGCAGTCGGGTAAACGTCATTGGTTGACTGGTGCAGATTTACATGTTCCAATGGGTGAATAAAGGCATAATCACCTTTTGGGTGACCAAGCAGTTCAAGCGCCCGGTTGGCAATGACTTCATTTATGTTCATGTTGGTTGAAGTTCCGGCTCCGCCCTGCAAGGCATCAACGGCAAATTCATCGGCAAGTTTACCGGCAATAATTTCGTTGCAGACTGAGATTATGGTGTCAGCCTTGATTTTTTCGAGATATTTCAGTTCGCCATTTGTACGGGCACAGGCCATCTTTACCATAGCCATAGCCTTGGTCAGGGCAGGTAACGTTGTTTTTTCAGACAGGTGGAAGTTTTTCAATGCCCGTGCCGTATGAATGCCATAGTAGCGTTCGTCCGGAACTTGCAGTTCTCCCAGCAGGTCTTTCTCAATTCTGTATTTCATAGATTTTTCCGCCATTTTTCTTAAAATACTATAGAATAGGTTTTTTGTAAAATCATTTGATTGTATTTTTGAGGAATAAGTCTATCTTACATGACTTTAATTTCAAAATCCTCTACTAAGAGTAAATATCCGGGATTAGTTGGTTATAATGAAAAAACTTAACAAAAAGACGTTGGCATATTATTATTATAAACTGGTTAAGCAGTCAGGGGAACCGGAATATCTTGCCCGTGGAGTTGCCATAGGCCTGGCGGTTGGATTTTTTATTCCGTTTGGTCTTCAACTGGCGGTTGCGATACCGCTGTCTTTCCTATTTAAGGCTGCCAAGATTCCGGCCATTGCGTTCACCTTTGTCACTAATCAGCTTACTATATTCTTTATTTATCCAATTCAGTGCTTTGTCGGCGGTTATCTTATCGCCAATCCGTTTGAGTATGCGGAAATCAGAGAAATGTTTGTTGAAGTGCTAAAAAAGCAGTCATTTGAGGAGCTGTTTGCGTTGGGCGGACAGATTGTTACGGCATTTTTTGCCGGTGGCGCTTTGTTTGCGTTGATGTCAGCAATCCCGGGATATTTTATTGCTTTGTGGATGGTGAAACGGCATCGTTTGCATAAAGAGGAAAAACGGCAACAGAAACTTCTAATTCTCAACAGTCGCTAGAAGTTCTTTGAAAAATATTCTTGAGAAGCTATATTAGAAATTTGTTATATTAAATTTGAGGTTTTGATTAATGACTTTGACTAAATTCGGGATACGTGAATGGGGTGGTAGTGGCATTATTGCTTTGGCGCTGATTGGCTTGTGTGTTTGGCTCGCATTAAAACATTCTCCAGTTGCCGGGATATCGCTGGGAAGTTTGGTCTTTATAATTTGGCTGGTAATTGCCGCATTTTTTCGTAATCCATCCAGAACGATTCCTGCCGGGGGTGAGCTTATTCTCAGTCCGGCGGATGGCGTGGTTAAAGATATTGAAGTGATTTCAAATTGCGAAATTGATTGTTTTAAAGACGGGAAGGCGTTGCGTGTCGGAATATTCTTGTCAGTGCTTAATGTGCATCTTAATCGGGCTCCGTGCGAACTTACGGTTGAATATAAACAGTATCGCGAAGGACGTTATCTCGACGCCAGGAATCCAAATTGCGCAAAAGAGAACGAAGCGATGACCATTGGCGGTAAAGCGATGATTAACGGAGTGTCATTTCCCATCGGAATCAGGCAGATTTCCGGGGCAATCGCACGGCGGATTGTCTGTTCGACGACTATCGGAAGTAAACTGGCCAAAGGGGAAATTTACGGGATGATTAAGTTTGGTTCAAGAACTGAAATTTATCTTCCGGTTTCAGATGATTTTAAGTTGAAAGTTAATATTGGCGACAAAGTTTTTGCTGGGGTTACCACAATTGCGACGCTGACAAAAAAGTAGTCTAACTCAGGAGTTTTTTTGAAAGGTAAATTCAAAACATTGGTGGATAGAAACAGATGGTTTAAATCTGTTCCTAACGCCCTGACTTTATGTAATTCACTTTGCGGGTTCGCCGCAATACTTTATACTTTAAGAGTTTACGATAGCCGTCTTGGTAATATGGAGGTGTTTGCAATCAGCGCCTGGATTATTCTTTGCGCCATGGTGTTTGATGCGCTGGATGGTTTTGCCGCCAGAATTTTTAATGCTGCCAGCATGCATGGTTTGCAGATGGATTCACTGGCAGATATGGTTACGTTCGGAGTGGCTCCGGCAGTGATTGTCGCGATTATGACGCATTGTCTGAAAGTTATGAATCAATGGCAGAATTTGATGGTTTACGGTTTCTGTGCAATCTATCTTGGGTGCGCCGCATTGCGTTTGGCCACATATAATGTCCATGCGATTCTGGAGAAAAAAAGTGGAGACCGTTTTACTGGTCTGCCGTCTCCGGGAGCTGCTGCCGCAATTTGCAGCATCGTGATTTTTTACCGTTATTATTCCGGTCCGATTGCGCATCTGGCATTTGTGCTGCCGGTGTATGCCGCAGTGTTGGGGTTGTTAATGGTCAGTAATATTCCATATCAGCATATGGGCAAATGGATTTTCTCGGTCAAGCGAAACAAAAAGCGCATGGTTGTTTTTCTATTGATATTGCTTGCGGTAATTGTGTTTAAAATTGCTGCAATAGCCGCTCTTATAAATATTTACATCTTCTCCGGTCCGATAATGGCAATTATCAACAAGATTGGTATTGTAATCGCTGACAGGAAAGAAAAAAGATCAAAAATCTAGGAGGATTTCGATGCGTTACCTGATAACTGGAGGCGCTGGTTTTATTGGCGGACATCTTACAGAAAGTCTGTTGGCTGATGGACATCAAGTGACTGTCGTGGATAATTTGTCCACCGGTTCTTTGGATAATCTGGCTGCGGTTTCCGGCAACCCCAATCTCACCTTTATTAAAGATGATATTGTTGAGATGCAGAATCTTGGCGATATCGCGGTTAAAGTTGATGTTATCTATCATCTGGCCGCTGCTGTCGGCGTTGAACTGGTAGTAAACGATCCAGTCAGGACAATTATCACCAATGTTCACGGCACGGAAAATGTGTTAAAAGCCGCCTCTGCCCACAATAAGCGAGTAATTGTGGCTTCAACCAGTGAAGTTTACGGCAAGTCTTCAAAAGAAACATTCACAGAAGATGATGATTTGTTAATTGGCTGTCCCACTCATTCCAGGTGGTCTTATGCATGCAGCAAGCTGCTTGACGAATTTTATGTAATTGCATTTCACCGTGACCGCGGCCTGAAAGGTACTGTTGTCCGGCTGTTCAACACTGTAGGCCCGAGACAGACCGGTCAATATGGAATGGTGGTTCCGCGCTTTGTCGCCAGTGCGCTGGCGGGAAAAGATGTTCCAGTGTATGGTGATGGATCTCAAACCAGGTGCTTCTGTCATGTGTTTGATACCGTACGCGCTTTGCGCGGTTTGGCTGAATGCGAAAAATCATACGGCGGTATTTATAATATTGGCAGCAATCACCGTATTTCGATTACGGAGCTGGCGGAAGCCATTATCAAACGTCTTGGAAGCCCTTCCGGCCTGGTTTATATTCCTTACGAACAGGCTTATCAGAAAGGTTTTGAAGATATGTTGCATCGCGCTCCGAACACCCGGGCGATTAAAGAATTGCTTGGTTGGCAGTCAGAACTTCCGCTTGAACGCATTATTGACGATGTTGCCGCTTCCATTCGTTCAGGAAGAAAATAAATCTTTTATTCTGGCGGGTTCAGCCACAAGGTGAAAAATTCACTGGCCAGCGGAGCGCAAGTTTTGCCTCCGGCCGCGCCGTCTTCAATTAGAATGGCGGCGGCGTAAGTTTTACTTTTATATTTACCGAAACAGATGAACCAGGTGTTTTGTCTGCGGTTTGAGGTCGTGCCGATTTCCGCAGTGCCGGTTTTTCCGTATAGCATTATTGTGCTGTTTTTTGCCAGTTTACCACTGCCGTTCGGACTGTTCACTACGCGGTACATCCCGTTCTGCACAATTTTAAGATTTTTGACGCTGCAAGCCAAATTTCCGGTTATTTCCGGTGCGGTATCGTATAGGATATTGCCGTGAGAATCGCGGATGTCTTTCAGCAGATGCGGCCTTAATATTTTTCCGCCATTAGCAATTGCCGCGCAATAAACCGCTGCCTGGAGCGGAGTTATCAGGATAATGCCCTGACCGATTGAAATCAGCCCAGTGTCGTATTTATTCCAGGCGGAACCGTAATTTTTAATTTTGTAGTCTTTGTTGGGAAGTAAACCCGTTTGTTCCGGAAGTTCAATGCCGGTTTTTCTGCCAATTCCGGCAGACTCGAAAACGGTGACGATATTTTCCATTCCGAGTATGCAACCGTTTTCAATAAAATAATCGTTGCAGGAATGCTCAAGGGCGCCTTCCATGTCGAGGTATCCGTGTCCGCCACTATGCCAGGAGGCGCAACGAATTGTCGCATCACCGATTTGCGTCTTGCCGTCACAGAAGATTGTATCTTTGGGGGACAATCCATCTTCAAGCAACGCCATGGTGACGAGCGGTTTGATAATTGACCCGGGCGTAAAGGATCCAGAGCAGGCGCGGTTGAACAGAGGTTTATCCTGAGAATTGAGCAACCGGCTATATTTTTCCTGAGAAATATTTGGCGAGAAATCCGAGAGGTCGAAGTTTGGTGAGGAAACCATGGACAGAACCGCGCCGGAATCGGCGTCAAGCAGAACAAAAGCGCCTTTACTGCCTTTCAGCAGTTCTTCCGCAATTTGCTGCGCCTGCCAATTCAGCGTGAGTACAATATTATTTCCGTTTAGCGGTTTTACTTCCTGAATAATGTCTTTATACACGAACCCGCGATGATCAACTTGAACCAGATTGTATCCGGGAATGCCTTTCAGACCGCGCAAGCTTTTTTCGTCGAACGTTGTGTAGTCAAATATTTTTTCAATTCCGCGTTTTCCTGCCAGGTCTGGGATATAGTAGAAAAAATCTTCGCGGTCACGGGCATTTTCCGGGCTTTCCAGGCCGGTGTAACCTAAGACGTGCGAGGCGAATTTTCCGGCAGGATAGACGCGTTGATTTCTGGGGTTGATGCCCAGTCCTTTTATTTTTGATGACAGTTCATAAATCTTCGCCATTTCCGGCGGAGTCAAATCACGGAATACGGGTAATGGGAGTCCGGGCAGCGTATTCATGTGCCGTTGTATTTTTTCTGGTGTGATAGTATTTTTACGCCCGAGTTCTTGCGCAATATCATTGGCGGACTGTGTTATGTAAGCAATGGTTTTTTTTAGCCCCGGCTGCTTCATTTCCGTCAGATAAAAATAGGCGTCATAGGCGGGTTCATTGTCTGCGACGATATGGAGGTCAGAGGTAAAAATACGCCCTCTGAGCGCGGGTATTCTGATTCTGCGGATTGATTGACGGGATATTTTATCTCTATGGGCAACGCCTTCTTTGATTTGTTCGACCCATAATTTTACAATCAAAACACTGAATGCCGCCAGAAATATTCCGCCGATAATCATAATGCGCATTTTGTAGCTGGCAAAGGTATCTTTCATTCGCGTCAGCTCTTTTGATTAAGTTTGTGTCTGGCTTCAAAGTAGCGAGGCATACCGAGCTTTCTGCTTGTAATCTCCAAAATTAAGATTAACAATGGCAGAAATGCCGCTGAAAAAATAGCGGTAAATATCAGTCCGGGAAGAAATTCATTCAATAAAAAAAATCCCGGTTTTTTGTCCAGTGCATAAATTGAATATTGTGGAATAACGATAATACAGGCAATTATTATTCCGGGTAAAATGTTCGCTGATAGTGGCTTTATGTTCTGTTTTCTTACCCAAAACGCTGCCAGCCCGCAAACTGCCAGGTAGAGCCATGGCGTGATAAATAACGTTCTGGCATAGGCCATGTCAATGATAATACCCGAACATACGGCAATGAAAATACCTCGATGCCAGTTGCAACTGATGGTGAAATAGAATATTCCGACCGCCGTCAACGGCAGAAAAATACCAAAATTACCAGTTGCAAACTGTAGCAGAATCAGTAAAAACATGGTTATAAAGATGTAAATATTAATCACTTTTCCGTCTCCTTGTCCGGTTGATTGCCGGAAGTGGAGACTGTTACAATAACAAAATGGATGCCGTTCAAATTGACTGCCGGAGTAATACTGCCGTTTAAGTAAAGTTTATTATTAAAAATAGCGGTGGCGCTTTCAATGTGCGACAACTGGCCAATCAATAGACCAGCCGGAATATTTTTTTCAAAGCCGGTGGTGATGGCTTGTTCTTGTAACTTGTATCTTTTTTGTCTTGGCAGAAAATTGATGGTAGTTTCTTTGGCGTATTTTTCAAAACTTGCATCGCTGTTAATAAAGCCAAACGCATCAGCCTGTGGAAGGTAAGCGGAGAATCTGGCCTCCGGACTCATCAGCGTTAAAATATCAGCAGAATGTCGGGAAACATTTTTGACAATTCCTGCCAGTACTGGTTTGCTGGATTGAGCGTCGGCCATAACGGCCAGCACCGCCGCACCCGGCATAAGTCCATCCTGGCTGCCGCGGTTGATAGTAAAATGTTCTTCCCAGAATAGCGGATCGCGCAGGATGATTTCAGCGTAAATATAATTACAGTTTTCCGGTGGCGGCAACTTCAGCAGTTTTCTGAGTTCTTCATTCTCCACGGTAAGTTCTGCGGTTGCAGCCGATCTGGCGGAGAGAATACTGTTTTCTTTTTTCAGTTGTTCCAAACTTGTCGCCAGCGTGTACTTGTCACGCAACAACAAAGTTTGATCGGATAAATAACTTCCGGCAAAGGCCGGAGCTGACAGGTAAGGGTAAAAAAAGTCTCCCGCAATCCTGGCGGCAGCTAATTTCAGAGTTTGAAATGTTGAAGCTGCGGTAATAATCAGCAATGCTGAAACGACCAGAATATAAATTAGCTTGACAAATTTTTTACCCTTGGTTCCCGCCATTTAGATATTATTCAATCTATGTTTGATGCATTCAAGTTCAGCAGAAGCATCGGTTAAAAGTTCATCCACCATATCCTGCACTGACATTACTTTATTAACCAGGCCGACTGACTGACCGGCCATAAGTGAACCGTTCTCTATGTCGCCATCAACAACGGCTTTACGCAGAGCTCCAATCCAGTATTTTTCCACCTCTTCCTGAGCTTGTTCGCGATGAATAGTGCCAGCATTAAGTTCCTGCAATAAACGCAATTGCAACTCGCCAAATTTCTGGAGACCTTTATTCCTGAGCGACCTGACGGCAACCACCGGCAGTTTTGAGTCGTACTGCGGCGTGGAGATGGCATCCCGGGCATCGGCGCGGATAAAAGCATCTTTGAACTTTTGATGGGCGTTACACTCTTCAGTCATTACAAAACGTGTGCCTAATTGCACGCCGCTGGCGCCCATGAGTAATGCGTGAGCCATCATTTTGCCTGTTGCGATACCCCCGGCGATGAAGACTGGAATTTTTTCGCCGACTTGAAACAACACTTGTTGTAAAAGCACCATGGCTGAAACATGTCCAATATGCCCTCCGGCTTCACTGCCTTCCAAAATTATGGCATCTGCGCCGAAGCGAATCATTCTTTCCGCGATAGATAAAGTTGACGCAAAACACATCACTTTAGCGCCGCTTTCCTTGGCGATAGCGATTTCTTTCTCTTTGGGGAAACTGCCGGCAAAGACCACATACTGCAAGCCTAAGTCTTTTATCGCCGCCAGATGTTCGCGGTAGGAAGGCGCGATGGTAATGGGGTTGACTGCAAATGGTTTGTCAGTGAGTGTCCGGGTTTCTTCAATTTGTTTTTTTAATATATCTGTCGGAGCGTTGCCGCCTGCCAGGCTGGCAAAGCAACCGCTGTTGCAGACCGCTGCTACCAGTTTAGGTTCTGATACCCAGGTCATAGCTCCGCAAATGATTGGATATTGACAATTTAAAAAATCACTGCCTCTATGTATTAACGAGTTTAAGAGTTTACTTTCCTGCATTATTTTCTACTTTCTCTATTTTTACTTTAATGTTTTTATTCCCGGAAAACTACCGGAAAATATGTCGAACGCATAAGATACGCCGGTTAGCGATTAATGCAATCTTAAACGGTAAAGATTGAATCGTGAATTTAATTTTAATTCTCCATATAAGACTTTTCAACTTTTTGCAAAAACGTTGTCATCGCCGGCCATATTCCGGCATTCTCACGCTGTAATTCAATGATTTCCGCCCGATATAATTGAGCGGCTGGTATTTCAGTGTTTTGAATCTTATCCAGCCTGCATTCAATTTCACTTTGCCGCTTAATGGCTTTTTCCGCCTCAAGTAGATTCCTTTCAAGTCTTCTCGAACCCACCGCTGCCGGTACTTTGCCGATTTCTGCCAAATCCTGAGCAATGGCTTTCAGCGGCGGAATAGTTAGCGGCGGGCTCAGGTTAATCAGTTCCGACAGTTCAATGGATTTTTCGGCAACAAGAACATTGCCGTGATCTATCTCATCAAAAATTCTTGGAAGCTGGATGAGGTCAGCGATTTTTTGCATTTTTCTTTCCTTGTCAAGAAAGTACTTCAGTTCACGAAATTTTACGAATTTTTTCTCAATGATATCAGCGGGCAAAGGATTGTAATAATTTGTCAGTCGATATTTGGCGTTGCGCTCAAACCACAACTGAATTTTTTCGCTGTCAGAAAGATTTTTATTGCCAGGATTGGTATTTTTATTGTTGAAAGCAGCCAGTATTACTCTGCCGACGGTAGAATTGAAAACCTCTTCCCGGGTGTATTTATTACTGGCGTTAAGAACAATAATATCGGCAAGTGGATTGTCGGCGCGTTGCGAAAGATTGTTTATAGAGTCCAAAATAAAACGGCATGCTTCTTCGTATAATAAATAGCTTACGCCATCTTGCTCCGGGGTCATCGGGGTGTCAATGATACTTTTGAAATTCGGCAGTTTTTCCGCTGCTACGAGCGCGTTCAGGCCTGGCAGTGAAAGCAGTTGAATTACACTTTGTTCTTTTTCTTTTGCCTTTATGCCGCCGTAAATTCCGGCAATCAGCCAGCCCGGAACTTCAGTGCCGGTTTCAGGATTTATTCCGTTTTTCGCCAGAATTAAAGTTGTGATCAGCATCCGGTTGATTTTAAAATCGTTTTTTAAAAGATTTATGTTGCTGTTCAGATATATTTTTATATTCCGTTTTTCGCAAATAATTTCCATATTGTTTTTAACAGATCGTTGAACAATGACAATTTGCACGTTCAGCGCATTTGGAACTTGCGCTGTTCCAAGATATTTACATATTTGGCGGTCTGTATATTTCAGGTACTCCAGCAGTTCGTAATATTGTTTGTCAAATTTTTCAAACTGAATGGCTATTCCTGACACGGTGTTGAATTCGTCGAGCTTGCTTTGAAGAGAAAACACACTTCCGTGCAACAATATGACGATGCAAACGGTGAACAAAGCTTTAATATGGCGTACGTGCATCATAATATAAATACAGAATCTTCTGTTTGTCTATTAATAATTTGTTTTTCCAGCTATACAATGTAACTTAGTATTTCCAATATTAAAGTTAAAAATTAAAAGACAAGACGATATTACTATGAAAAGTCCTCAAGATGAATACTATCCGTCAGCGCTGACTATTGCCGGCAGTGACAGCGGCGGTGGCGCCGGCATACAAGCAGATCTCAGAACCTTTGCCGCTTTCGGAGTGTATGGATGTACCGCGATAACCGCAGTAACTGCGCAAAATCCAATGGAAGTCAGTAGAATCGATTCGCTTCCCGCAGCGGCTGTTGCAGCACAGATAGAAACGGTATTGGATAAAATATTGATTCGCACCATTAAAACTGGAATGTTGTTTAATTCTGAAATAATCACCACAGTGGCGGAACTGTTGAAGAACTTCAAACTGCCATTGGTAGTTGACCCGGTAATGGTCGCCTCCAGCGGGGCGGAATTGCTGAA
>JBAYVM010000019.1:0-16182 GCA_041674645.1 Victivallaceae bacterium
ATTTGGTGAAAATGCGGTGACAACTCATTTTGGATGGATTTCAATAGCGGTTCTGCTCGCCGTAATTGTTTGCGCCATCATTGTGGCCGCAAAAGTTTCCGGAGTTGCCTTCAATGCGCCGCCGTTTGGCGGTCAGCCTGCTTCAGCTCAGATTGTTTCTGAAAAAAGCGGGAAAGCGGCATTAAGGCAGATTCAGTTCCCGGATAATGAGAAAAAACTGGAATCTGCCGGGGTGCGCGCTGCCGATAGCGATTCAGCTTCATCCTCTGGCGACAGCAGCGCAATTCAAACAGGTTCACGTGGAGGGAAATATTACATCAATTCACACGGTAAAAAAACGTATGTAAAGAAGAAGTAAATTAAACATGCCTCTTCAGCAGAATTTGTTACAACATCGTGGAGCAAAAATTTTTAACTTTTAATGTTTTTTATAATTACACGGTCAGATAAATGAATGAGATGTTTTTAAAAAATAAGATTGGTGAAACTGGCGCCGGGATTGTCAGGAAGTTGAGAACTGCCGGTTTTGCGGCGTATTTTGTCGGCGGCGCCGTGCGGGATATGCTGCTGGGAAAAATGCCGCAGGATATTGATATTGTTACCTCCGCGTTGCCGGAACAAACGGCTGAGCTTTTTCCCAATAATCAGCAGGTAGGGGCGTGTTTTGGAATTATTCTGGTTGTGGAAAACGGAATCAATTTTGAAGTTGCCACCTTCCGGGAGGAACGGAATTATCTGGATGGACGTCATCCGGAATCGGTGAAATATACCGACAACCCGGAAATTGATGTTCTGCGGCGCGATTTTACCATCAACGGAATGCTTTATGACCCGTTGACTGGAGAAATCATTGATTATGTCGGCGGCAGAAATGATTTGGCAGCGGGAATTTTGCGCACCATCGGCGAGGCGGAGTTGCGTTTTAATGAAGATTATTTGCGCATGTTGCGGGCGGTAAGATTTGCTTCGCGTTTTGGTTTTGAACTGGATGACGCGGCGTTCAAGGCCATCAGTCTGTTGAAAGATAAAATAAAATCTCTGCCGGCGGAAAGAATCAGGGAGGAATTCAATCTGATGCTTACCGGTCCGGCTCCGGCTTCCGCCGTGAGAATGCTTTACAACGCCGGACTGCTGGAAGTTTTTCTGCCGGAAGTGGCGGCGTTGGCCGGAGTTCAGCAACCGGAAATGTATCATCCGGAAGGCGATGTGTTTGAACATACTTTGTTGATGCTGGAACACATGGCGGTTCCAGGCGTGGAGTTGGCGTGGAGTATTTTGTTGCACGATGTCGGCAAACCGGAAACCTTTTCTATTGATGAAAACGGGATTGAACATTTTTACCGGCATGAATTTACCGGCGCGGAGCTGGCGGTGCAAATTATGGAACGCTTGCGGTTTTCCATTTCTGCGACTGGAACGGTCACTGAAGCGGTCAAAAATCACATGCGGTTTGCGTTTATTGATAAAATGCGGGTTGCCAAATGGAAACGGCTACTCGCTTCGCCGGATTTTTCACTGGAACTTGAATTGCACCGCATTGACTGTATCGCCAGTAACGGCAAGCTGGAAAATTTTGTATTGATGCTTGACCGGATTAATGATTTGCGCGGCGAGATTGCGTTGCCGGAGCCGTTGATTACGGGCAAAGATTTGATTGCTTCCGGCTTCCGCCCCGGTCCGCTGTTCAGTGAAATTCTGGAACAGGTGCGGGATGCGCAGTTGTCGGGAGAAATTGAAAACCGTGAAGCCGCGTTGGATTTTGTCAGCTGTAAATTTTCTGTCCGGAAGAAAAATGCTTAATAGTTTCTCTTGAAACAATAAATATTGCAGGTTAATGTATCAGCACGGAAAATTATAAAATCATGTTTAACACAACGATGGAGGGAAGTATGAACAAGTTTTTTACCGGAAAATGGGCCGTAACGATGTTGTCGGCGGCGGGTTTGTCAATCGTGGCTTTCGGCTGCGCTTCGGCCAAAATAAATATGCTTTCCAAGCCAAGCAAGCTCGTTGTTGAGCCGGACTTTGTGTTGGTTAATACTTTCGCGGTAGCATCGTCTGACATTAAAGTTGATTCCAGCGCGGCGGCTCAAGCCATGAGAAGTTCAGATAATATGACTCAAGCGGAACTTGAGTCGAAAATCGGAACCCAGGTGGCGAATGCGATGGCGGATGGAATTGTCGAAAATCTGCGGACTGCCGGAATTAAAGCGGTCAGAGCCGGGCAGGGCTGGGAGCCGACAGCAAAAACTCTGGTTCTAAGCGGAAAATTTGTTCAGGTCAATCAAGGTAATCAAACTATGCGGGTGATTATTGGATTCGGCATGGGCAGTGGCGACATCAAAGCGTTGATTGATTGTTCTCAGGATGGAAAACTTATTGCCAGCGCCATGGTAACAACTTCCGGAAGCCTTAAACCCGGCTTGCTGGTGCCGGTCGCCGGCGGCGCTGCTGCCGGAACGTTGCTCGTCACTTCCGCAGTCGCTGGTGGCGCGACCGTGGTGAGCGAAACTTATATGGCTACTTTAAATGCTGACGCACAGCGCGCCGCTAAAGATGTCGCAAAACGGATTGTTCAAGGTTATATCAATCATGGTTGGGCGACTCCAGCGGCGCTGGATAAAATAAATGCCCTGTTTTAAGAAATAGTCAGAGAATAAATTCTGATTGAGGTAGAAGCTCATTCTTAATTCTTGCAAAACGCCAGTTGAAAAACTGGCGTTTTTAATTTTGAACTGCGTTGCCGGTATTCGTATCCGGCTTAGGTCCGCGATGTCTTGGACGACGCGGCCGGTGGTGCGATGGTTTGCGCCTGGAGAAAGATATTGCCGGCCATTGCTTCGTTAGCTCTTCGGACTGCCAGACTAATTCATTCTGAATAATCATTAATTCACGGGCATGCATATAGCCGGGATGGTGCATTAGTCTTTCCGGTTGATGCTGTTCAAAAAAACGAGGCTGGATAGTGAGCAGTTGCTGCGCGGAAATTACCAGCCTTTTAATCATATTGTGAGGATAAAACGCATCCATAATAATTTTTCTGACTCGATCCGTTTCCGGGTTGAATTCCCAGAGTTTTCCGCATTCGCCACTGCCGAGTTCCGCTTCGACGAACGGCAGCGCCATTAACCCCATGGCGAGGGAAATACTGTTGCGATAAAGTTTTTCTGCAACCCGGCGGTTGCGTTCCGCCAGCAGCCTCAGCGAGTATTCCATAAACGGCGTATTCCAATGTTTTTCAAAGAATGGCAGGAAATATTCCAGAAAGCCGTATTCATGGAAAGTTGCCAGTATTTTATGGGCAGATGTGCCTTGAAGTATTTTTTCCAGTTCAAGCGACAATCTGGATTGCGAAGCGTGGCTGATTAGCGGCAGACAGTCGCGGAGCGCGTTCGCGGTTGCCGTTTCCATGGTGAAATTATATTGTCCAACCAGTTTCAAGGCTCTCAACATTCGGACCGGATCTTCTTCAAAACGGATATGCGGGTCGCCAATGGCTCTGACCACGCAATTCTGCATATCTTCAATTCCGTAACCGGTATAATCAATTAAGTCGTGCTTGATTGGATCGTAAAACAGAGCATTGACAGTGAAGTCGCGCCGCCAGGCATCTTCTTCCGCAGTACCAAAATCATTGTCTTCGAAAATCATGTTTTCCGGAACAGCGGCGCGTTTTTTGCCGGGAAGCTGTCCGGTTGATTCCGGAGGACGCCGGAATGTGCTGATTTCGAGTAAATCGCCGCCATGAGACAAGTGCACCAGTTTGAAACGTTTTCCGATAATGCGGGCGATTCTTCTGCCGAATGCGTTTCGCACTTCAATCGGCGTCGCGGAGGTGGAAATGTCATAATCTTTCGGAATTCTTCCGAGCATCAAATCACGGATAGCGCCGCCGACCACATAGGCTTCATAACCTGACTGTTGGAGATGGTCAACAACTTCACAAATATGATTGGCAACTATTAGTTTATTTTTCATAACCATTGGGATTTTCTTTGAATAACAGTATCTACACAATCCAGTTCAGGTTCGAGATATGGATAATCGGAGTTGTAATGAAGTCCGCGACTTTCTTTCCGGCTCAGCGCTGAGTCAATAATTATTTCCGCGACGGACGCGATATTGCGCAATTCCAGCAAATCCGGCGTAACCAGGAAATCCCAGTAATATTTTTCGATTTCCTTGCGAATCATTTGAATTCTGGCCTTGGCGCGTTCCAAACGTTTGTTGGTGCGGTAGATGCCGACAAAATCCCACATAAACCTTCTGATTTCATCCCAGTTGTGGGCGATAACGACCATTTCATCGGAATCGGTGGCATTGCCGCAACTCCACACCGGAACTTCAACCTCCAGATGAGCTGTGAGTTCATGGCGATATTTTGCGATATGCTGTGAAGATAGTTTAGCCACGACCAACGCCTCCAGCAAACTGTTGCTGGCCAGCCTATTGGCGCCGTGCAGTCCGGTGCAGGCGGCTTCGCCGACCGCGTAAAGTCCGGTGATGCCGGTAACGCCGTTGACATCAGTTTTCACGCCGCCGCAGACATAGTGTTCCGCTGGAACTACCGGAATCGGGTCTTCCGCCATATTCACTCCGGCTTCCAGACATTTCTTGAAGATATTCGGGAATCTCCGCCGCAGGTTTTTTTCGTCGAGATGCGTGATGTCCAGATAAACACATTCCGTGCCGGTGCGTTTCATTTCATTGTCAATGGCCCGGGCGACAACATCGCGCGGCGCCAGGCTTTTCATCGGATGATATTTGTGCATGAATTCAACGAGTTCGCCTTTACGGTTGCGATATTTCAGCGTTGCGCCTTCGCCGCGAACGGCCTCGCTAATCAGGAATGATCTGACTTTCGGATGATAAAGAATTGTCGGGTGAAACTGAATGAACTCCATATTGGCAATGGGAGCTCCGGCGCGGTAGCACATGGCAATTCCGCCACCGCAGGCGACATCCGGATTGCTGGTGTAAAGATAAACTTTGCCCGCGCCGCCGGTAGCAACCGTGGTGGAAAGACCGCGCATGGTTTTGATAATATTGCGTTTATGGTCAAGCGCGTAAACCCCGAGACAACGGTTGTCGCCGCTCCAGCCAATGCGTTGAGTTACAATCAGGTCAATGGCGATATGATTTTCAAAAATGGTGATTTTCGGGTTGTTGCGACAACAGTCAATCAAAATCCGTTCCACTTCCGCGCCGGTGATGTCGCCGGAATGAAGTACCCGGCGTTTAGTGTGGCCGCCTTCGCGTCCGAGGTCAAATTCGTCTTTGTTGTCTTGTTCGCCGAGCTCGCCGCGCGTGGTGAAATGAGCCCCCCAGTCAATCAGTTCCTGAATCACTTCCGGGCCGGTTTCAACAATTCTCCTGACAACTTCTTCGTTGCAGAGTTTGGCTCCGGCATCCAAAGTGTCTTTCACATGTTCATCAAAAGAATCTTTGACGTCGATAACGCAGGCAATACCGCCCTGAGCATATTTAGTGTTGCAGGCATCAATGGCGCGTTTCGTAATAATCGCGACAGTTCCGCCGTTTTTCGCCAGATGGATGGCTGATGACAGCCCGGCCAGTCCGCTTCCGATAACGATATGGTCAAATTTCAGACAATCGCTTACTTTCATAAATATTTCATCGCCTTACAGCATTTTGTTAAATTAAGTGAATATGAACATTAAATTATTTTGAATAATGAAAATGAGAGTTAAATTACACTGTTCGAACGGAAAATCAATAAACGAACGTTTTAATGCAGTGTAAAAATGGTTTTAACCCCGGGAATATTGGTATAGTGAAGATAAATAAGCAAGCCGGAGAATCGGAGAATAATTCTTCTGTTGTTGTTGAAGTGTCAGAAAATGAGCTAAAAAAGAACCGTGAAGGCAACGAAGCGTGGCGGATTAGATTCTCCACCAAGCTGGGCGCAATGCTCGTGCTGTTTGCTTCAGGAATGTTGATGAGCGCTTCCGTGCCGCCATTAAACTGGAGCGTTGCTGCCTGGTTTTCGCTGATTCCGTTTTACTGGCTGGCGGCGGAAAAACGCGCCTGGACGGCCTGGGGGTGCGGGTATATCTGGGGTTTGGGCTGGGGCTTTACCGCATTTTTCTGGTTGCGGGAAATTAATCCGGTTATTCCGTATCTGATGGCGCCGGTGCTGGCATTGTTTACGGCATTCTGGGCGATGGCGATTCCCTTGCTCCGGCGCGGACTGCTGATTCCGGTGGAAACGCAGTTGCGCGGTTACGACGCGGAACGGCAGTTCAACGCGCAAAGTCCATGGCGTGAATTATTTTTCGCGTTGGCGCTGGCGGCGTGGTGGTGCATTATTGAATGGTCACGTTCGCGAATGCTGCCGTGGAATTATCTGGCGGTCAGCCAGTGGCGCAATCTGGCGTTGATTCAAATTTGCGAATACACCAGCACCTACGGCGTGAGTTTTCTGATTGTGTTGACTAATGTGGCAATAGCTTTAGCGGTGAAAACCGGCATTAGCGGATTTAAAAATCACCAGTACCGGCGGCCGGTTCCGTTTATGGTTACGCTGATTATATTAATGTTGGTGTCATCGATTGGCGGCAGAAAACTTTTCACCAAGCCGGAAAAATCTCCGATTACTTTTAACGCCGGCCTGATTCAAGGCAATATTTCCCAGCGCCGGATGGCGACAAATGCCGAGGCCAAAGAAGCGCTTGATATTTATTTGAAGTTGTCGTATGAACTGGCGGCGGAAAAACCGGATATCATTATCTGGCCGGAAACCGCCGTGCCTTATCCTTACCGGGCCTCCCATCCGCTGTGCCGGGATTACCGTTTCCGGCTTCAACAACTGATTAGCGCCACCAAAATTCCGATGCTGATTGGAACGATTGATTTTGAAGACCTGCCGCCGGGCGTAGAACATGAACCCGGTGTGCTGAACAGCGCGTTTCTATTCTCTGGCGAGGGAATATTTCAATCTAAATTTGACAAGGTTAATCCAGTGCCGTTCGGTGAATATGTTCCATTCCGCCGGTTTTTACCGCAATGGGCGATTAAAGCGATAGACATGAACCGCGATCTTACTGCCGGTAAAAGTTTTTCCCCGCTGCCGGTTTATCCGGGCGTGAAAGCCGGAATTAATATCTGCTTTGAAGATATTTTTCCCTATGTTTCCAGAAAAGAAACTCTGGAAGGCGCTAATATGCTGCTGACTATAACCAACGACGCCTGGTATCCGACCAGCTCAGAACCGGAACAACATCTGGCGAATTCAGTTTTCCGTTCCGTCGAAACCGGGCTGCCGATGATTCGTTGCGGCAACAACAGCGCCAGTTGTCTGATTAATCCCAACGGCTTTATCTCCCAATGCATTCTCCAGACCAAAGATCCGAAAACTGGAAAGATGCAACCCGCTCCGGAAATACGTGGACGCCAGACCGGAATTATTAAGGTTTCAGTTAAAGAAAATCCGCCACTGACTTTTTACAGTCGTTACGGCGATATTTTTATTCTCTTCTGTTGGTTGCTGTTCATCGCGGCCTCGCTAGTCTCCGCCGGAACCTGGTACAACAAAAAATCCACCTTACTGAAAGCATTTGAATAATCCGCAAGCAAAATCAATATTTAACCGTGGAAAATTGTTAAGCTCAGATATCTGAACCAGCTATGCTCAAAAAGCATTTTCACAGAGATTCAGTTGTCTGAAGTTCCAGCGACATAAGGGTAATTGCGAAAGACCGGCGCACCTGATTAACAGAACTATCTCCAATCTGCTGAAAGAAAATAAGGGAAACTTATCCGCAGACCTTAAAACTCACATAAGCGTATACGAAGAGCTGGCCGACCGCACAATTGACCAAATTCATATCAAAAACCTTAACCAAAGTAGTTATTGCCTTACAGAATTAACCCCGAAACAAAAAGAGATATTGCAACGGCTGGAAGCTGGTTCACTCGCTCAAATTGACAACTTATTGAAGAAATTCAAGAAAAACGGCAACACAAGCGAGAGTTAAGCCTATAAAAAAATAGCTTTATCTGCTTGTTTACCCTCAACTTACGCCGAATGGTGGGAAACTTGGGGTAAATCTCATTTTCTGTAAAAATTTCATTTGCCGCATAAGATATTTTAAAGTTAACAACTGGCGCTGACGATTAGGTTTTGCCGCGTAAAATAAAGCATCAATACTTTTCGTTAGTGCAGGTTATTGGTTGATTTATTGTATTAGAAATCCCGGTGAAGCCGGTTAAGTTCATCGCATGGCAAATGACATGTCAAATATATAGTGAAAGAATGGGTTGTAAAAAGCTGCAAATTCAGGATTATTTTTTTGCTTTTTATTTACTTTGTTGTAAAGTAGATGTTTTCTTATCGCATAATGAAATCAGGAGCTCGTTAAGATGAACGAATCGAATTACTGGACAACCGTTGAAAAATATAAGAAATATATTATGCCGACCTATGCTCCCAGCCTGTTGATGGTCAAAGGGCAGGGGACATGGTTGTGGGATGCCGAGGGAAAGCGCTATCTCGATTTTGCTTCCGGTATCAGTGTTTGCAATATTGGCCATTGCCACCCGGCTGTAACCAAAGCCATTCAGCATCAGGCGGAAACGCTGGTGCACATTTCAAACTTATATATGAACGAAAAGCAGCCGGTACTGGCTGAAAAATTAATAGAACATTGTTTTGACGGCGTGGTATTTTTTGCCAACAGCGGCGCGGAGGCGAATGAAGGGCTGATTAAATTTGCCAGAAAATGGGGCGCGGAGCAGGGCAAATACGAAATCATCACCATGAAGGATTCATTTCATGGCAGGACGCTGGCTACGCTGGCCGCCACCGGAAGAAGTAAATACCGGAAGGATTTTGCTCCGGATATGCCGGGATTTGTTCAAGTGGCATTCAATGATTTTGAAGCCGTGAAAAATGCTGTTACTGACAAGACGGTGGCGATTATGTTAGAGCCTGTTCAGGGAGAAGGCGGTATTATGCCAGCTGATACTGAATATTTGAAGCAGGTCAGGGCGCTTTGTGATGAAAAAAACATTCTTCTGATGTTCGATGAAGTTCAATGCGGCATGGGGCGTACCGGCTATTTATTTGCATATAAAGGTTATGGCGTTGAGCCGGATGCGTTGTCACTGGCCAAAGCGTTGGGGAATGGCTTTCCCATCGGCGCATTTATCGTTAAAAGGAAACATGCGAGCACGCTCGGTTTTGGCACTCATGCCAGCACATTTGGCGGAACGCCGCTGGCGTGTGCCGCCGCAATTGCGGTGCTCGATACTATCCACAATGAACAAATTCTTGCAAACTGTATCCAAATGGGTTTGTATCTAAAAGAAAAAATTTCAAAAATGGCCGCAAAATATCCGGTTATCAAAGCAGTTCGCGGACGCGGATTGATGCTGGGAGTGGTTCTTGACCGCGAAGCGTCAAAACTGTTGCCGTTACTTTTGAAGCATGGAATGATTGCGCTGTCAGCTGGCGAAACGGTTTTGCGCTTGCTGCCGCCATTGAATGTGTCGCAGGATGAAGCAGATCTGGCTTTGCAGATTATGGAAAAAGGATTTGCTGAATTGTCTGCAAGCGACCAATAAACAAGGGGAACGTGATGCGTAAAGATTTATTGACGGTAAGAGATATAACAAGGGACGATCTTTATGAGATGTTCCGGCTTGCCGCAAAACTTAAAGCAGAGCGCGGCAAAGTCGAGTTTAAGCCGTTACGGGGAAAAAGTATCGGCATGATTTTCGCTAAATCTTCAACTCGCACTCGGGTCTCGTTTGAAGTCGGAATTACTGAACTTGGTGGATATTCCTTGTATCTTGACCAGGCGAAACTTCAGGTTGGACGCGGAGAGACTATCGCAGATACCGCCAGAGTGCTCAGTCGCTATCTGCACGGAATTATTATCCGTACTTATGACCACTCGGACGTGGAAGAACTTGGCGCTGCCGCCAGCGTGCCGGTAATAAATGCCCTGACTAATGAATTTCATCCCTGCCAGGCGCTCACGGATTTATTTACTATTTATGAGTACAGTAAACGGGTGGAAGGAGTGAAGTTGATGTTTACTGGAGATGGTTCCAGTAACATGGCTAATTCATTTATTCTTGCCGCAAAACTTTCCGGACTGAAGTTGGTGATTGCATCGCCGGAGGAATTAAAACCGGATTTTGAGCTTATTGGCGACTGCCGGAATATTACCTGGGAACCTGATCCTGTGAAAGCGGTTGCCGGAGCTGAATATATTTATACTGATGTCTGGGTGAGTATGGGTTTTGAAGACGAAGCTGGAAAGCGATTCAAGTTGCTTGAACCGTATCAAGTGAATATGAATTTAATTAAAAAAGCCTCTGCCGGAGTAAAAGTTCTTCATTGCCTGCCAGCACATCGCGGCGAGGAAATTACTGACGAAGCGATGGATTCGGAATATTCGATTGTTTTTGACCAGGCAGAAAACCGGTTGCATGTACAAAAGGCTATCCTGACGATGTTATTCTGAGGGTATTGAGTTATGTCATTGTTTGAAATCATGCTGCTCGCTGTCGGCGTTGCAATTGATGCGTTTGCTGTTTCAGTGTCATGCGGACTGGCGGAAAAAAAACTTAAATATCGCTATGCGTTGATGGCGGGAGCATTCTTCGGCGGGTTTCAGATATTCATGCCGCTTGTCGGCTGGTTGTTCGGATTTTTGTTTAGAGATTTAATCCTGAATTATGACCATTGGGTGGCATTTATTCTGCTCGTGTTTGTCGGCGGAAAAATGTTGTACGAAGCGTTCAAAAATGAAGATGATTCCGATAGTGAAATTATTCCCATCAGTCCTTTCACGTTGAATAATATGTGTCTGCTGGCATTAGCTACTAGTATTGATGCACTGGCCGTAGGCGCATCTCTGGCCATGGTCGAGACGGATATTATGCTTCCGGCATTGGCGATGGGGATTGTAACTTTTCTTCTATCGGTTGCCGGAGTAATTATTGGAACTGTTTTTGGACATCTTTTCGAAAGAAAAATAGAAATCGTTGGCGGTGTTGTCATCGTCTTTATCGGATTTAAAATTCTGATTGAACATTTAGTAACTGAACGTTAACAAGAATGCGGCAAAAATGAATAAATGTATTATCACTTCGGTTTTTGATATTTTTAAGCCCGGCCCGGGGCCGTCCAGTTCTCACACTACTGGCCCGATGAAGGCGGCGGCGGATTTTGTCCGGCAGGTAAATTTGTTGAGCGAGAATGAAAGAAACTCTGCTACTGGAATCAAAGTTTTCCTTTACGGTTCGCTCAGCTCCACCGGGCATGGCCACGGTACGCATCTTGCAGTGGCGGCTGGTCTGCTGGGACAACTTCCGGAAAATTGCGACACCGAATTTATGCAAAATTTATTTGCGGACAAGCAACAAACCTATAACGTCAACTCTTTCGGACGGAATGTCACTTTGCGTGAAACAGATATCCAGTTTATGAACGGAGAACATTCTTTTCCGTATCAAAATGCGCTGGTCTTCAAATTAAATAGCCTGAAAAATGTGATTTTGGAAAAAACTTATTATTCCATCGGCGGCGGCTTTATTATTTGCGAAGGCGAACCTTTGCCCCCCACAGTTGTGCCGCCTTATCGTTATCGCAACATGACTGGATTCAGACAACTGGTGGCAAAATACAATATGAATCCAGCTGCAATATTGCTGGAAAATGAAATAAAAATCAGCGGAATGACAGAAGCCGAAGTGTTTGAAAAAATAGACTCGTTGCTTGAACTCATGAAACAGACAGTGTCTCGAGGAATCGAAACTGAAGGCATTCTGCCGGGAACAATAAGACTTCAACGCAAGGCAACTGCATTTTACAAACGCGCCAGCAGCACGAATAACGCTCCTGACCGTTTTATGGCGTTGCTGGATGCGTTTTCGCTGGCCGCCGCAGAAGAAAACGCCGCCGGACATATAGTCGTAACCGCTCCGACATCAGGTTCTGCCGGCGTACTGCCGGGAATAATTTTCTTCCTTGAAAATTACCAGCGGGTGTCAAGAGAAAAACTGCGTCAGGGCTTGCTGGTTGCGGCGGCAATCGGATTTATCGCCCGGCACAATGCCAGTATTTCCGGCGCGGAAGTCGGCTGTCAGGGCGAAATCGGCGTCGCCTCTTCCATGGCCGCCGCTCTGCTGGCTTATGTGAACGGATATGATATGGACGTGATTGAATGCGCCGCTGAAATTGCGCTCGAACACCATCTCGGAATGACTTGCGATCCGGTTGGCGGCTACGTTCAGATTCCATGCATTGAACGTAATGCGGTGGGCGCGGTTACCGCTTACAATGCCTATCTGCTGGCGGCGCTGGGAGATTCAAAAAAACAAAAAGTAAGTTTTGATGAAGTGGTGGAGGCAATGCTTCAGACTGGAAGAGAAATGTCCGCTGATTTGAAGGAAACTTCCCGTGGCGGCTTGGCGGTATGTTCGCTATGTTGTTAGTAAAAGGAATGTTATGAGTAAAGAGCCGGTAAAAATATATTACAATCCGGAAATAATGATATTGGTCTGTCGCAATGACCGCATTGATAAATGGCAGCACCCTGATTTGGCCGCCCCATTCTGGCGCATTTATTACAATTTTAATTCTGCCGCTCATATTTCCGCTTCCGGTAAAAAATATGACCTGACTCCGGAAAAACTGTTTCTAATCTCTCCTGATACCGAATACTCCTCCTGGAATAACGCTGAAGTTGAACACTTTTATATCCATTTTCAGGCGAAAGAACCGTTCGATATCTGCCCGGGAAAAATCTTTTCCTGGGACATTGACCCGGATTCACTCGAAATCATTAATAATATTGCTGAACTGCTGAAAAATGATGAGGACGATTTAGTCAGAATATCCATGTTCGCTTTGACATTATGCAACAAACTTCTGCTTCGGATTCCGGAGAATAAACTCCGGCGCGGCTGGTCTGACCGGCGGGTGGTTAAAGTTGTCGCCCACATTGAGAACAATTATCACAAGTCGTTGACTAATGAAATGCTGGCGAAACTCGCCGGCATGGCGCCGAATGCCTTTGCACGTCTGTTTAAAGAGCAGACCGGAATGTCGCCACAACGTTTCCTGACCTATAAACGAATCAGCCAGGCGTGTATGCTGCTGCGTTTTTCCTCCACCAGTATTGATGAGATTGCTGAAAATACCGGCTTCTGCGACCGCCATTATTTTACCCGGGTTTTTACCAAAATGCGTTGCATGACGCCCGCCGCCTTCCGCAAACTCCCGCATTAATCCGGCATTAACCATAGTTGGCCTGAAAATTTTATGGTTACCGTACCCAACCCGACATTTTTTTGCGTTTTTACCGCTATCCCGTTAATTGTAAAAGTGATAAGTGTATTTTTTTTTTTCTTATCAGCGCAGCCCCCTGATTTCTCGCAACTACTACTCATTACTCGCTTGAAAATTCAAGAAAATAAATTATGTTCAGTTTGTTTGGTTTGTGGCTGAAACGCCGCCAGTAAAAATTAAATTTAATCCTGAATTAAATCGTTGACGATTAATAATTTAAGTGTTTTTGATTAAAGAGCATCTGTTGAAAGATTTTGAACCAGATAAATGGCGGATGACATATTAATTATGAATGTAGTTGAATGAAAAAGCACATTTTTTCTTTTGACCCGGCAACCGCCGGATTGCGACTTTTACGGAAACACAGTTCTGTTGCATCTTTCCGTCTTTCAGCCTATGGTTATCCACAAATTATAATGAAGATTCAAAAAATTTAAAGCTCCCGGCAGCAAAAAAATCCACCGGGAAAGTAAGAAACAAAAAAATCTAGCAGGGGTTAATTAAAAGGAGTTTTATGAAAATACAAAACAGTTCTTTAATCGCGTGCAGCAAACTGAAATGTTTAGTAGCGTTTACGCTAACCGCCATTACTTTAAGCATTCCGGCAAATGCATCTGAAGCAGCTGCTGGTAAGCCGGATAAATCATTTACGGTTATAGATTCAATCCATTATCGCGATAAAGGCGATATGTCGGCATACAACATGAAAGATTATACCATTTTCTACGATTCTCGTATCTGGCCGAGCGGAGAAGTCAAGAAAAAGGCGCTGGAAATGCCACCGTCAGATGAACATATTGCCAGCCTGGTCAAAAATATCACTACAGCGAAAAGCCCGGTAATCTATGACATTGAACGGTGGCCGCTGGATATTCGACATGCCGTAAAGACGGTTGCCTCGGATGATATTGCCACCGCCAGCAATAAAACCGTTAATGCCAGTATGAATAAAATGATTCATATTATTTCCGAGTCAAAGAAAGTTAATCCAAATGTAAAATACGGCTACTATTCCTGTGTGCCGTTGCGTGATTACTGGGTGACGGTAGGGAATAATCCTGAAAAGATGAAAGAATGGCAGCAAGCGAACGACTATTTGAAACCGCTGGTCGAATCAGTTGATGTGCTTTGTCCTTCTCTCTATGCCTTTTACAATAACCGTGACGGATGGGTGAAATATGCCAGGGCGAATATTGCTGAAGCCAAGCGCCTGGCGAACGGCAAACCGGTATATGTGTACCTTTGGCCGAAATATCATAATTCTAATAAAAAAGACGGCAAAAAGTTTATCGAAGGCGACTTCTGGAAATTGCAACTTGAAACCGTATATAATTCCGGCGTTGATGGCATTATCATCTGGGACAGCGCACTGGTGGTGAACAATCCGAAAGATAAAGTTTGGGACCCGAAGCGCGAATGGTGGAAAGAAACTGTCAGCTTTTTAGCACGACTAAAAAAATAGTTGTCGAGCAAATGGCAGGTTTCAGAATGTAGTTGACACTTTTTTGTGTGGCATAAACTATTGTAACGCCTGATGGTATATGTTTCGAGCCTAGCTCTCAATAGATGGAGGATGGATTAAAAATCCATCATTGCAACATAATGCCACTACGGAGAGTGGCGTTCCCGGGTGATGAAATTCATCAACGCGACGAAAGCGATATTTTACGAAGTGAAGTGTATGAGGAGATGGCAGAGCAGCTCACCAACCTGATTGGGGAAGTACACAAAGAGTTTTCGGCTGGCGATTCTTTAGGGATAGACTTTGAAGAAAAAGCTTTTTACGACATATTATTGGAGCTTTGCGTTAAATACGATTTCACCTATCTCGAAGATAAGTTGATTGAACTGGCAAAAGCAGTAAAAGAATTGGTCGAAAGCCAGACCAAATTCCCCGACTGGAACAAACGCGACGATATTAAATCAGCCTTGAAAGTTGGTTTGATTTTGCTACTCGATGAATTCGGCTATCCTCCCGTGGAACGGGACGACGTTTATGTTGAGATATTTGAACAAGCCGAGAATTTCAAGAAAAATAAACGATGAAAGTTTATGGTTCAGGATGGCTCTGCCTGGTGGAAGATTGTAGAATCAATGCTTACTTTCTCCCGCATTAATCTTGTTTGCTGGGCGTTGATTGTATTTTTAATCTAAAAAAGCAGTTAGAATTGCTTTTTGATGATTTTGGCTTATCTTTTTTGGTCGTGAGGTTATGACAGAAAAAAATTACTTTTAACCGGAAGACAATAAATATGCGGTTCAAACTTTTTTTAATTGGCTTGCTTGCGTTGCTGGCGGTTAATTCATTGTCCGGAAACGATACTTATATTGATGAACGGGAAAACTGGGATGCGATAATTCAGAATTTCAATGCCAGTTTTAGTACTTATCGCCAACTGAGTAAAGAAGTTCAGGGATTTATTAACACCGGCCTGGCCAAATTTGACCATGATTGTGATAGAATCCGGAAGCGTGGCGGCGAACTGGATTTTCTGCTTCTGGAGCAGAGTCTTGATGATGTTTTCGGAATCGCGCTTTATTGCCGGCAGATTACAGATCTGAAGACGGCGTTTGATTACAAGGTAAACCGGTTGGCGGAATATTGTGGCAGGCTGAAAGGGGATTTATCCAGAGCGCGTTTGATGGAAGCCGGATTGCAAAAGCTTAACCGGCAAGACCTCAATACCAGCAATTTGTCACAGTTGAACACCTGCAAAGAGGAAATGGCATTTCATATCCGGATATTGCAAAGCTCTTTCGACCGGCTTAACCAGAGACTGATTCAAGCATTAAAGCTGAAAGCTACTATTGACAAATTAAATGACTTCGCCGAGACAAGACGTAAGAATGTTATGGAC
>JBAYVM010000020.1:0-15910 GCA_041674645.1 Victivallaceae bacterium
AATGCCGGGAAATAAAACAGGCGGGAATTGTTTCCTGCGCCGCCTGTGTTGATCTCGCGGCTGATTTTACTGCTGGAGTGATTCAGAAAAGCTGAATGCACTTTATATACGTTGTAAAAATATACCGGAGAATTTTATGAAAAAGACCAGAATTATTGCTACTGTTGGCCCGGCGTGCAGCAATTTGAAAACCTTGAAAGCCATGATTAATGCCGGAGTGAATGTCTGCCGGTTGAATTTTTCCTTCGGCACTCCTGAAGAGCACCGGGATAAAGTCGCGATGATTCGGCGTGCCGCTGCTGAAACCGGAAAAAGTGTGGCTATCATGCAAGATTTGCAAGGGCCTAAAATCCGAGTTGGCAAGCTCAATGCTCCGGTTGCGGTAAAACGCGGCGACACGATTACTCTGTCGGGAAAATCTGAGCACAAAGATAAATTTTATCTGCCGACGACTTACCGCAATATCGCGGCTGACACCGAGCCGGGGAAAACCATTCTGATGGCAGACGGCAGAATTATTCTTCAAGTTGTTTCAACAGTAAAGTCTGCGCGGGAAGTGGTCTGCAAAGTCATCAACGGAGGGATAATTCTTACCGGTAAAGGCATTAACCTGCCTTATACCAGGATTGCGCTTCCGGCGTTGACCCCGAAAGATATTGAAGACGCATTGTTCGGAATTGAGCTGGGCGTGGATTATATTGCATTGTCGTTTGTCCGCACCGCTGAAGATGTGTTGAAGCTTAAACGTTTACTGAAAAGCAAAAATGCCGATATTCCGGTTATTGCCAAGCTGGAAAAGCCGGAGGCGTTGGATAATTTGGAAAGCATACTTGATGTGGTTGACGGAGTAATGGTGGCGCGTGGCGATCTGGCGGATGAAATTTCTTTTGAACGGGTTCCTACTGCCCAGAAGCATATTATTCATCGTGGCAATGCGCGGGGCAGGCTTACTATTGTGGCAACTGAAATGCTCAGTTCGATGATTGAAAATCCGCTTCCGAGCCGGGCGGAAGTAAGCGATATTGCCAACAGTATTATTGACGGCGCGGACATGGTTATGTTGTCCAACGAAACTGCCACCGGTAAATTTCCGGAGAAAGCGGTAAAAGTCATGGCGGCTGTAGCGAAAGAGGCCGAAGCAATGATTCCACCTCAGGAATATCTTGACGAGTTGTCGGATGATGAAAAAATGGAAGTGACTCATGCCATGTGTTTGACTGCGTCATTCCTGTCACATGAGTTGAACGAACGCGCCATCGCGGTATTGACGACAACTGGCGAAAGCGCAAGAATTTTGTCAAAATACCGTCCGGACTGCATTATTTATGCCGCTACTCATTGCGAGAAAACCTATTTTAGAATGGCGGCATACAACAATGTTCTGCCATTGCTGCTGACCGGCGAACAGGCGCAAGATGAAAAAAGCGCAGTAAAAGCGCTTGAACAATTGAAAAAATTGTTATTAGAGAGAAAACTAGCCAAGCCGGGGGATCGGTTTATTCTGTTGACCGGCATTACCGGAAAAGACCGTAACTGGCAGTTGAACTCAATACATACTGTTACCATCGACAAAAGTTGAAATGCCGACATTTTTACAGTAATCCAGAGCTCAGTAAAAGTGTCTAATCGAATGGCCGTTTTTGCGTTCGCATAAAGACCAGTCTCTCCAGGCATCTACCAATTTTACAGGATAAAAAACTGATGCCGGAGGTGTCACATGTTTATAGCCCAACAAAATATAATGTTCGACGCCTGCGGAGTCGCAGATTTTTTGCCGGATTATTCTATAAACGTGTTATCCCGTCGGGATAAGAAAACTAACTGTCTGTTGGATTACAGGAAAACAGGCGTTCAATTGGACACATGCTTCTGCTCAAGTATTGAGCTCTGGTAATCAGCCAGTGACCCATTCTTTGGCTTCTTCGATGTCCGCACAGGCAAATACTTTGACATGTCCGGGCATCATAAAACTGAATATTTTAGTTGAATTGCGCACCCAGTCCAGGTCGGAGACCACGGCGATATGATGCCAGGCGGTGAGATGCATCAGTCCAACTTTTGCATCGTCCCACATTGCGCTTGCCTCATAACCGGAAAAATCACTGCCCAGATGATAAAGCAGATTAATCTTGCCATGGTCTTTAATTTTCTTTTCAACCAGTGGAATTAAGACCGATTCATAGTCTTCGCCGGTAACTTTGCCTTTGGCAGTGAACCCGACAACATTGTCCGGGAGGTTTTTGATGATTTCAATCATGGTATTTTTTTCTCCTTGTCTTTTTCGTGATAAATTTCAGTTTGGAAGCAAAAGATGATTCTAAACACAATGTTGTACAATACTGTCAAGCGTATTCGTTGTCAAGCACGCTGGAATTTGTCGGCAGCAAATCAGAACTGATTGCACTTTAATCTTGTATTGTTCAGTTGACGGAATTATGTTAAATATCCAGGTTTTGTATTTTGCTAACAGGGGGAACTATCGTGATTGATTATACCGTTATTATTCCTGCTTACAACGAGGAGTTGCATCTGGCGGAAACGTTGAGCTGCCTGAAAACGGCAATGTTCGCGGTGAATCCGCTTAACGGAGAAGTGATAGTTGTTGACAATAATTCAAATGACCATACTGCCGCGATTGCGGAAGCTCACGGAGCAAAAGTGGTTTTTGAAGCGCATAATCAGATTTCCCGCGCCAGAAACTGCGGGGCCGCAGCGGCGTTAGGTCGTTACCTGATATTTCTCGATGCTGATACGATTATCAGTCCGGAAATTTTACAGAAGGCATTGAGCTTTCTGGTATCCGGCAGATATTACGGCGGTGGAGTGAAAATAGCTTTCAGTGAAAACGTTCCGGGTTCGGCTTTGCTTAGCATTAAACTTTGGAACCGTCTGGCGCAATCCAGAAAATGGGTGGCGGGATGCTTTATATTTTGCTTGAAAGAGGCATTTGATGCCACTGGCGGGTTCAGAGAAGATATCTATGCTGCTGAAGAAATCTATTTTGCCCGCGCAATGCTCAAGTGGGGAACAAAGAACAAACTGGCATTTGCTTTTATTGACAGTGAAAATATTAGAACTTCCCCGCGAAAAGTCAGGGCGCATTCGATGGCATTTCTTTTAATTACCATGTTGATGCTGGGCGCGTTACCGTTTTTGCTGAAATTCAAACGCATGTGTCGCATTTGGTATAATCGCTGAATATCAGCGACAGCTTCCTGGCATTTGATGACAGGCGTTATTCCCGGGGAAAATAATTTCAAGCTTCGCAAAACTTTAAACATTATCAATATATTGCCGTTTTTTGTTTGACAGAAGCTGAAATTTCATGTCTATTATATAGCTAGAAAGCGTTTTTTAGACTAGTAAATCAGAAAACGTTTTGCCGTCTTTTATCCAGGATAAAAATTATTCCGGGGGAGTGGTGATGGACAGAGTAAAGATGCCTGAGCTTATTCGCGGCGAGTGGATTTGGAAGAAATCTCTTCTTGGCCGGGCTGACAGTTTTATGTTTGCCAGAAAAGAATTTACGGTCGACTGCACTGGAATTGAAGCGGATTTTTGGATTAGCGCCCATTGTTCCTATCAATTGTTTATTAACGGTCGTTTTGTCGGCTTTGGTCCGCGAGCCAATAATAACCCGAACTCTTCATACGTTGACCAGTACAATGTTTCATATTATCTGCAATCCGGAGCCAATGTAATTTCTGTATTGATTTATTATACGGTTCCGATGCTTTGTCGCCGGGAAATAAAAACTCCTGGTGTGTGGTGTCAGCTTAATATGGAACAGGAACCGCTGGTCTGGTCAGATAAAAGCTGGGATGTCCATGAAGGTAAATGTTTTAATTACAGGCGGGCAAGAGTTTCTCCGGCATTGGGGATGACGGAATTTGTTAATTTAAAAGAATATCCTGTCGGCTGGGATGATATCTCTTATGCACTGCCCTCAGGGTGGAATAAAGCAGACTCCACTGTTCCGGTGAAAGAATTTGGAGCGAGCCTTGAGCCAAGTCCACTGCTGCCAAACAGCTTGGAAGAGAATGAGTCGTTTAAATTATTGCATAAAGGCAGTTTTAAAAGCAACTGTGCCTGTACGCATATTTCGTTTGAAGAGGTTTTTCAAGGGATGGAAGGCGTTTATGCGGCAACATCGTTTATTTTCAGTGATGACGATGTTATGATGCCGGTCAAAATCTATTCTGATGACCCGTTTAAATTTTTCTGCAACAATCGCCTGGTGAAGGCGGATCTTGGTTGCGGTACGGTCGAATGTAGTGATAACAATGCGGAAATTCCAGTAAAAAAAGGCTGGAATCGCTTTTTGATTATTCAGAATACATCCATAAACAGCATTGGAATGATGTTAGTCTTTCCGAAAATAAAGCAGAATGATTTGCAACTGTTTCAAGATACGATTCAAGATGCGCCGCTGTGTTGGAATATCGCCGGCCCGCTGAAACTGCCGCTACCTGAGGCGACGCCGTCTTTGAAGTTTGAACGGTTGCGCTCAACGTCATATCTGCCGTCAGAAAATAATATTCTGGATGTCAATTCTTATTTGCAAACTTGCTGTTTCAAACAGTCAGCTGATAATATTGACTTGTCTGTTGGTGCGGAGGAGTATCTGCTGTTTAAATTAAGCAGCTTGAAATATGGATTCCCTTATGTCGAATTTGACGCGCAGGAAGATGATTTAATTGATTTCACTTTCGGGCACCGGCTTAATGGAAACGGATTTCCGGTCATGGAACGCGGAATAAAAGGAACTCATACCGTGATTGCCCGTGAAGGAGGCAATTCTTATATAAAATTCAAACCGGCAGAATGTTTTTATTTGCTGGTTACAGTTCGCAAGGCGCAGAGCAAAGTAAAAATAAATCAGTTGACATTCGATGAAATGTTGCGATCTCAGCGCAACGAAACTTCTTTCCGTTGCTCAGATGAGGAGCTTAATCATATTTGGAACGTGGGAAAGAAAGTATTAAAACGCAGTTCGGCGTTTATTTATCAAGACGAACCTTACGCGGATTATTCCTGTTATCTGTTTGATTCATATATCAGTGGCATTAATATGATTTCTGCTTACGGTGATTATTTTCTGTCTGAAACCAGGTTGCGCCAATTCGCGTCCACTCAATTTGAAAATGGCGATATTCCGGCGCTGTCGTTTGGGAAAGCCTTTAAGTCGCAAATTAATCAAATGTTCTTTTTCCCGGTATGGTTGAATTATCAATATAAATCCAGTGGCAATGATGCTTTGCTGACAGAGATGTTGCCGCATTTGGATATGACTTTTGAGTTTTTTGAGTCGTTGCTGGATGATGAAACTGGCTTGTTGCGCGATGTAAACTTGCATTTTGATTTGAAATGTGTTTTGAATAAAAGCGCTGACCGTCATGAAGGTATTTCCACAGAATTGAATTCCCTTTACTGTCGCTACCTGCTTTCTGCCGGAGAAATTTACCGGTCGGCAAAACGGCCGGAAACGCTGGCAAAATGTTTTCGGATGGCATCTGATATTGCTCAGAAGATTAAAATATTTAATTTGGCCCCGGATGGGAAACTTTTTGCCAAATATTCTGAGCACGGAGTTCAAGCCGCGGACAAAGATCCGTTGTCAAACATTTTAGCATTATATTCCGGCGTCGCTCCGATTACATCGTTTGAAAGTATTTTCTATGAGTTCTTCAATTTTGACAAACCATTTGCACGATTCCCTGAACTTACAGATAATCCTTATTTTACATTTCTGTTTCTGGAAACTCTTTTCGCGCTGGATCAATGCAAATGGGCCATAAAATACCTGAAAGACTATTGGGGCAGACGGATTGATGCCGATGCAGTGGCTTGGAAAGTGTCGCCTGGCTCAGAAGATGTTGCGATTACCGAGTTTGTCAACGGAAACTCTATTGTTCCTAATGTTTTTCTAATTCGGGAAGTCGCAGGTGTCCGGGTGGCAGAACCAGGGTATTCCACTATTTATTTTAACCCGGCGGTTAGCGTGCTGGACTGGGCGGAAGTAATGATTCCAACCAATTACGGCAAAATCAAAGTCAGATGGGAAATTGTTGAAGACGGCTCGCTGGATGTTACCATTGACGCTAAATTTCCGTTGAAGGTTTTGCCGGAAATGACTCCCGAAATGATAAAAAACACTACTTTCAGGTTGGGTGGAAATGTTTCTCTGCTGGATCCGGAAAGCGCTGGATGAGCAGAGAAAAACGATGAAATTATTTAATTCCGGCAAATATTCCTTCCTGATGGGAATTTTTATCCGCAGATTTTCAATGTTGGAATAGAAAAACCCCCTTTTACTGATTATCTTATGTGGCTTAATGTGTTTTATGTCGTATCGACTTAGTTTTTTTGATGTTTTATTTTATTAATGTAATATATAATCGGAGGCTGAAATGAAATGTATTGTGCTGGGTTATCACAATATCGGTTGTATCGGTATTGAGTCCCTCCTCAAGAATGGCTTTGACATTCAAGCTGTGTTCACGCATAAAGACAATCCTAATGAGAACATCTGGTTCGGTTCTGTGGCAGAGCTGGCATCCTCAAAAGGAATTCCGGTTTATGCCCCGGAAAATATTAATCATCCGGTATGGGTGGAAAAAATCAAGGCCATGAAGCCGGATATGATTTTCTCTTTTTACTATCGCGATATGGTTAAAAAAGATATTTTGGATATTCCCGTTTATGGCTGCATAAACCTGCATGGTTCGCTGTTGCCGAGATATCGCGGCAGAGTTCCAATCAACTGGGCAATAATTAATGGCGAGACGGAAACCGGAGTTACCTTGCATTATATGACTCCTAAAGCCGATGCCGGAGATATTATCGGTCAGGAAAAAATTTCTATTGAATATAATGATACGGCCAAAACCGTATTTGATAAAGCATCTGCTGCTGCCGAAAAAATGCTCAGTAGCTTGCTGCCGCTGGTGAAGGCAGGAAATGCCCCGCGTACTCCGCAAGACTGTTCAAAAGCAACTTGTTTCGGCGGGCGCAAGCCGGCTGACGGCGAAATTGATTGGACTAAATCCTGCACTGAAATCAGAAATCTGGTACGTGCGGTAACGCGTCCATACCCCGGCGCGTTCAGTTTCATGGGCGACAGAAAATGCTTGTTTTGGGCGGTATCTGAAGCTGAAAATACGGTAAAAGCCGCTCCTGGGACAGTAATTTCCGCGGCTCCGCTGGTTATCGCCTGCGGCAAAGGCGCAGTGAAAGTGAATTCGGCTCAAACGGAAAACAATATTCTGATGACTGGAGACCAGTTTGCGTCTGAGGCCAGAATCGTCAAGAATATGACTTTCGGCGCAAATCCAAGACTGAAAAAAGAAAAAGACCGCAAGAAGAGCGTTCTGATTCTCGGAGTCAACGGTTTTATTGGCAGTCACCTCAGCGAACGTCTGCTGGCCAGTGGCAAATATGAAGTTTACGGCTTGGACTTGCGCTCAGATTATATTCCGCATCTGCTGGATAAACCGAATTTCCATTTCCGTGAAGGCGATATTTCGATTCATCGCGAATGGATTGAATATCATATTCGTAAATGTGATATTATTCTGCCGCTCGTGGCCATTGCCACGCCGATTGAATATACCCGCAATCCGTTGCGCGTATTTGAACTTGATTTTGAAGAAAATCTGCGCATTGTCAGATACTGCGTGAAATACAATAAACGGATACTTTTTCCGTCAACATCCGAAGTTTACGGCATGTGCGACGACCAGGAATTCGACGAAGATAATTCAAAACTCATTACCGGTCCTATCCGGATGCAACGCTGGATTTATTCCTGCAGCAAGCAACTGCTTGACCGGGTTATTTGGGCGTATGGTGTTAAAGAAGGCCTGAAATTCACGCTGTTCCGTCCGTTCAACTGGATTGGACCGCGCCTTGACAGCCTGACTTCCGCTCGTATTGGCAGCTCCCGCGCAATCACCCAGCTGATTTTGAATCTGGTGCAGGGATCTCCAATTCAGCTTATTGATGGCGGCGAACAGAAACGTTGTTTCGTAGATATTTCCGAAGGCATTGAAGCGTTGTACAAAATTATTGAGAATGAGAACGGTGTTTGTGATGGTCAGATTATCAATATTGGTAATCCGGTCAACGAGGAAAGCATTAAGAGTATGGCGGAAATGCTGGTCGAAAAATTTGACAAACATCCGCAACGCGCAAAATTTCCGCCGTTCGCCGGCTATATTGTCGTCGAAAGCGGTTCTTACTACGGCAAAGGGTATCAGGATGTTCAGCATCGCGTTCCAAGCATCAAAAATGCCAAACGCTTGTTGGATTGGGAACCGAAAATCACTCTGGAACAATCAATTGAGACCACACTGGATTTCTTCTTGAACGAAGCGATAAAATCCGGAGAATTTGGCGCCCAGGGTGATTGAGTGATTTTGGGAAGAGCACTATGCCAAATGTAATCGAAAAGTTCAGAATACTTGCTGGAGCGTTAAGTTCCGGCAAGTATTTTATTATTATGGTAATATTTGCATTTTGTGTGTTTTTTCTTGGACTTGGAGCGCGGGACTTGTGGGGCGGAGACGAACCCAGAGTTGCCGGAATTTCTTCGGAAATGACTTTTGACGGCAAATGGCTGGCCCCGCACTTGAACGGGAAACCGTTTCTTGAACAACCACCGCTTTACTACTGGAGCAATGCTTTATCTTTCAAGATATTCGGTTATTCCAGCAGCGCGACAAAATTACCTTCTGCATTAGCGGCTTTTCTTGGGGTGATGGCGGTATTTATGCTGGTCAAGGCAATGAAATATTCCAATCTGGCGGCTTTGCTGTCCGGGGTAATGCTGGCAACTTCCGCCCAGTACTGGCGATATGGACGCAAGTGTATGGTGGATATGTTTTTGTGCGCCTTCATCATCATCGCCATGACAGCGTTTTATAAGCTTTGCAGTTCGGATAAAACAAAAAACAAAATCTCCTGGTATCTGTTGTTTATTCTGGCGTTGGGTGGAGCAATTTTCTCAAAAGGTTTAATCGGCCTGGCTATTCCTTCCTCCGCTTTATTCTTCTGGTTGCTGGTTGATGATATTTACGATAAACGCAAATTTAACTTCAGCCGGTGGATATTTTTGTTCAGTGGCGCCTTGCTGTGTTTTATTCCAGTAGGTATATGGCTGTATTTTCTTTACCGGGATTTTGGTTTTGATGCGTTTTACACGGTTACCTGGCATAACAATCTTGGACGGTTTATTGGTTCGCATCCGGACCACAAAGAACCGTTTTATTATTATTTGCTGAAATTGCCGGAGCAACTTCAACCTTGGACTGTCCTTCTGCCGTTTGCCGTGATTTTTCATTTTATACGGGCAAAAAAAGAGAAAACGGCCAATTCATGGTTTATGCTTTGTTGGTTATTGATACCGTATTTGATGTTGTCTATAGCTGCCGGCAAACGTCAAGTTTATGTTTTGCCGTTGTATGCAGCGGAAGCAATCATGATTGGAACCATGTCGGCAATGTGCCTGGAAGGACGCGTTAAATTGCCATGGAAAATAAATTATCCGCTGATAGCGAAAATATTTGCAATCGCCTTGACAGCGGCATTGGGAGTTGGCGGCATAGTTTTTGCCGGAATAGTATTTTATTGCCATGAAACGTTTGTTGCGTTGTTTTTTCCGGCAGTAATGTTGTTGGCGGCGTTGTGTTCGTGGCGCTTTATGTCAAAGTCAAAAATTGGCGCGGTCGCGTTGGCTTTGCTGGTTGCGCTGGCTGCAACTTATATTGCGGTGGATACCGTTCTGTTCCGGATTAACAACGCGAAACAGTCTTATCAACCGCTTTTTGAATGGTGTCGCGCTGAAATTGATTCAGGGAAAAAACTTTATCTTTACGCTCCGACGGAAAGAATCAGTGGCGGAGCAGTATTTTATTTGGGTTCCCGTATGCCGGGACTCAGTCTTTCTGCTCAAACAATTGAGGCGAACGCTATTGTACTGACTGAGGATTCAAACTTGGAAAAACTGAAAGACCACGGTTATGTTACGCTGAAATTCTTTGAAATCAAAAAAGATAAATACTATTTGCTGAAACATGAAGGCGGCGCAAAATGAAAATAGGACTGAGAGTTGATGTTGATACCTGGCGCGGAACGAAGCAAGGCGTGCCGAACTTGTGCCGACTGTTCAAACAGCATGACATCAAAAGCACATTTTATTTTTCTGTTGGTCCGGATAATATGGGCCGCCATCTGTGGCGCTTGCTGAAACCGGCATTCCTTTGGAAAATGCTCCGCACTAATGCCGCCGGATTGTACGGGCCGGAAATAATTTTTATGGGCACAATGTGGCCGGGGCCGCAAATTGGTAAACATTTAGGCAAGGAAATTGAACAGGTCGCGCTGGATGGACATGAAATCGGCTTTCACGCCTGGGATCATCATCGCGAACAGTCGAAAATTGAAAAACTTTCCGCTGCGGATGTTCATTGCCTGCTTCAGAAAGGCGTGGATACGCTGACTAATATTACCGGTTCTGCTCCGGTCAGTTCGGCAGTTCCCGGCTGGCGGTGTACCGATACTACTCTTTTGGCAAAAGCTCAATTTCCGTTTAAATTCAACAGTGATTGTCGTGGAGAAAGTATCTTTCGGCCAGTCGTTGACGGTAAGCCGCTGGAACAGCTTCAGATTCCTGTAACGCTCCCGACGTATGACGAAATACTTGGACGCAATGGCATTACCGATAATAATTATAATGATCACATGCTTTCTCTTCTCGCACCGGGCAAACTTAACGTTTTGACGGTTCATACTGAAGCCGAAGGCGGCAAGTGCCTCGCGATGTTTGATGATTTTATTACCCGCGCCAAAGGTCAAGGATGGAAATTTGTTCCGCTCGGCACGCTTATTGATGCTCCGGAAAACGTTCCACTTGGAAAAATTGTGCCAAAGTCTTTCCCTGGCCGGGAAGGCTGGTTGGGATGCCAGGAAAATATCTGAGCAGAAATCAATTATTCAATTGCAATCCGGTTCTCCAAATTAGTCTTTTTCTGCATGAAAACACAAAAGCTAATGCTTTGTCATTGAGATTTTTTTAACTACAGGAAGACAAGGAAGCAATAAAGCTTCAACTGCAATCCGGTTACCATAAGCCATCTAAATCTATTGCGTTGGTTTAGGAATTAAATCACCTTTCTTTTCTTTCCATCCGGCTTGGTGAAGTCCTTGCTTGAGAAGAGAAACTGTTCCATTTAAATATCCGCCTCCGCGATTAAATGTTCCGCGCCAGAAAGATATTTTCAGTAAGAGTTCATGACTATTGGCATCATAAATTTCAGTAGAAAGTGTTTTCGTGCAAAAGAAATACGGCTCAAAAGAATGATTGACAAGTTTCGGAGGGAAAATAAATCCATCTGTGTATTTTACTATGACGTATAGATTTTTTTCATCAGACTTATATCCATCTTTTAACCCCGAGTCTCTGAGAATGGTTCTAATATCCATACCTACTTCCTCTCCACCGACATCTTCATAATAAAATAAGTTATAGTTATCTAATTTGAAATTTGGGTTTACGTATAGCGAGATTTTCTGTTTAGATTCTCGCATGATAAACGGCGTTGTTAATGCAGACAACAATATGACTATTACTGTTAATATAAAAAATGCTTTAAACCGGTTTTTTTTATTCATATTCTTGCCCCGCGTATATTTTGTTAAAGTAATGGCAATGGCATTTGTTCCACGGGTCTCTGCGTAGTCTGACCCTGTGATTTTTATATTTTTGTACATAATTATTCATTGTTTTTGTTTTTAAGTGCTCTTAAATTAATATTTTTACGTCAAAAAACAAGTTTAAGCATTTTCCGGTTCAGTTCCGGAACTCCATACGCTCAATATACTTTGCCTGGATATTTTCGCAAGTCGGCTTTGGTTCGAGTTTCAAATTGCACATCAAATTTCTCGAGAATATCATTTTTCCTTAAAACAATAAAACAGCCTTTAAAAATAGCTCTAAGACCAATTTATATAAATAATTTACATTTTGCTAGCTTAAAAATATAAAAATCACAGGGTCAGACCCACGCAGTTAATTCAGCAGTTAAACCCAGCAGTTAATTTTTCATGGTTAAACAATTTAAGCGGATTCGACGGATTCCGCAATTGCGGGACTCCAGTACGTTCAGTCTAAACACCTAACACGTTACTCTTTTACCTTGCAATTTGCTTTGTCTTTGTCTTCGCAATCTCTGCGTTCGCCGGTTTAAGGCTAAACCTGGCGCTACTAAGCGGTTGCGACGGAGCGGAATCACGTTGCATCAGTGATTTGATTATTGCGGCAATCTGTGGTGGACTGCGCCTGAACAGGTTGATTAATCCGCTTGTTCCGGGTCATCGAAAAAGGTTTCCTGTTTTGCGTTGCCGAGCCCGTTATGCCGGACGATATCGCCTTTAATCATATAAATAATGTCTTCGCAGATGTTGGTGGCGCAATCGGCAATCCGTTCCAAATGTCTGGATACGTTCATCAAGTTGAGATAATAGGAAACTTTTTCCGGGTCTTTTTTGATATTTTTCTTCAATTCTTTGAAAATATCGCGCCGGAATTTATCAACGCTGTCATCTCTATTAATGACTTCGCGCGCCAAGTCTTCGTTCATATAAATCAATGAATCCAGTGCGCCTTTGAGCATATTCCGGGCGATATCCATCATCGGTTTAAAATCTACAACGTTTTCCGTGCCCGGATGTTTTGCGATAAAACAGGCGCGTTTGGCAATGCTTTCGCCAAGGTCGCCGATACGTTCCAGTTCATTGTTAACTTTCATGCAGGTGACGACATAGCGCAAATCTCCGGCCACCGGTTGATGCAGCGCCAGAATCTTCAAACATTCTTCTTCAATTTCAATTTCTTTACGGTCAATGGCGTTATCGTTTTCGATTACTCTCAAGGCTTTTTCGCCATCGCGTTCGGTCACGGCGACGACCGCGTTTCGCACCGCCTCTTCAACCATTGAGCTCAAAATTAGAATGCTTCTTTTCAGCTTGTCGATTTCAGTATCCAGATGTACTTTCATAATATTTCTTCCCTTTGTTAAAATTAACCGAAGCGCCCTGTAATATAATCTTCTGTCTGCTTTTTTTCCGGACTGGTAAATATTTTTTCAGTTTTATCGTATTCAACGATTTTGCCTTTGTAAAAAAATGCGGTATTATCTGAAATACGCGCCGCCTGCTGCATATTGTGAGTGACAATCACAATCGTGAATTTTTCTTTCAGCTCTTCAATCAACTCTTCTATTTTCAAGGTTCCGACCGGGTCAATGGCCGAGGTCGGCTCATCCATCAATAAAACTTCCGGCTGAGTCGCAATCGCTCTGGCAATGCACAGCCGTTGCTGCTGGCCGCCGGACAAAGCCATGCCACTCTTTTTCAGCTTGTCTTTAACTTCTTCCCACAACGACGCGCCGCGCAAGGCTTTTTCCACCCGTTCGGCGATTTCTTTCCGGTTGAGCTTAAAATGCAGTTTCAGGCCGTAAGCGACATTGTCAAAAACCGGCATTGGAAACGGGGTCGGCTTCTGGAAAATCATTCCAACTTTCCGCCGCAATTCCAGCACATCGACTGATTTGTCCAGAATATTTTCATTGTCGAGAATAATTTCGCCTTCCGTCCGCTGTTCCCGGTAAAGTTCATAAATCCGATTCAACGAACGCAGATGGGTTGACTTGCCGCACCCGGACGGCCCGATTACCGCGGTTACGCGATTTTCCAGAATATCCAGCGTGTTATCGAACAGCGCCTGGTGGTCTCCGTAATAAAAATTCAAGTTACGGACGGATATTTTTACTTTATCCCCATTATGATTGATCATTTTATTTTGTCCTCTGTCATTTTGCGCTTTTGCTCTCTTTAAATATAAACCGGCAGGAAATATTCAATATCAATATGGCGGCGGTAATCAGTAATGCCGCGCCCCACGCCCGGACATGCATCTCCTCAAATGGAGAATTTCCCGCATATTCGTTAATCAATACGGTCAAATTGGCGGTCGGCTGAGTAAAATAACTGCCCGGCCAACTGTCGCTGCACTGCGCGGTAAACAGCAACGGCGCGGTTTCGCCGCTGACACGCGCTATCGCCAGTAATATTCCGGTTATCAAGCCGGTTTTCGCCGCCCGGCAGATAATGCTGAATGTGGCTTTCCAGCGCGGCATACCCAACGCCAAAGCTGATTCGCGCAACGAATCCGGAACCATTCGCAACATATCTTCAGTTGTCCGGAGTACGACCGGAAACATGATTATTGACAACGCCACTGAACCGGTAAGACCGGAAAAATGTTTGGTGGTAAACACCAGCAGCGCATATACAAACAATCCGACAATAATTGACGGAATTCCCATCATCACATTCGCGGAAAAACGGATTAGATTGCCCAGCCGGTTTTCTTTCGCGAATTCCGCCAGATAAATTCCGCCCAGCAGTCCGGCTGGAACTCCGATTAGCACTGCGCCAAAAGTTATGATAACCGTTCCCAGCAACGCGTTGAGCACGCCGCCGTCCGGAATTCCGTAAGGTTTGGTCGGCTGAGTCAAGAAGCTCCAGTTCAATGCTTTAACGCCATTGGAAATAACCGTGTAAAGTATCCAGAACATCATGAAAACCGTCAACGCCACAAACAGGATGGATAAACCTTTGAGCACAATATCTATGGTTTTTCTGAATGCCAGTCCGCGCTTTTGCATTATCGTTCTCCCATTTTCCGGCTCAGCCGGTTGAGCCACATCTGTGCCAGTACTTGAATCAGGAAAGACATTCCCAGCAGAACGAGCCCCAGTTCAAACAACGAACTTTTAAATATGCCGTCCGCTTCCGCAAAATTGTTCGCCAGCGTCGCCGCGATGGTTGAACCCGATTGGAACAGCGATTTCGGCAGCAGTTGAGTATTCCCGATGACAAACAACACCGCCATGGTTTCCCCGACAGCTCTGCCCAGACCAAGAAAAACCGCTCCCAGCAAGCCGCGCGCTCCATAACGCATGGTGATGTCGCAGGTAACTTCCCAGGACGTCGCTCCGGCGCCGAAGGCCGATTCTTTCAACACCGGCGGAACCAGCCGGAAAACATCGCGCATTACCGCGCAGATAAATGGCAGCACCATCAACGCCAGAATAATCCCGGCGGTCAGGAAGCCGAACCCGTTATATGGACCGCTGAACAGCGGAATAAATTTTAAGTGTAAAGTTTCAGCCAGAAACGGCTGAACATGATTTTGCATGAACGGCACAAAAACAAATAACCCCCACATGCCGTAAATAATACTTGGAATTGCCGCCAGCAAATCCAGCGCGTGACTGACCGGAACTCCAATCCAGGTTGGAGCATTTTCCACCAGAAACATCGCGGAAATAAAACTTACCGGCGCGGCGATGAGAATGGCAATCGCGGTCGTGACCAGCGTTCCGGTAATGGCTGGCAACGCTCCGTAAACATTGTTCATCGGATCCCATTCAGTTGAAATCAGGAACCGGAAACCGAACTCTTTGATTGCCGGTATCGACAACCAGAACAGCTGAATAAAAAATCCAATCATCAACATTACCGCCAGCAACGCTGCGCAGGCGGTGAAAAACCGGAACAGCCGGTCAGACTGTTCCGGTGAAATTAATCCGTGTTTCTTACATTTTTCCATCTAAACGCAATTTCTCTCTGCTGTTATTTGGTGTAAGCCGGTTCGCCGTTGACTTTGACTTCTTTCGCCCACATCTGAGCGACCATGTCAACAACATTTTTCGGCATTGGCACATAATGCAATTTAGAGGCCGCCACAGCGCCATCATTATAGCACCAGTTGAAATATTTCAACATTGCCTGAGCTTTAGCCATATCCTGCTGATTTTTGTAAATCAGAATATATGTGGCTCCGGCA
>JBAYVM010000021.1:0-14993 GCA_041674645.1 Victivallaceae bacterium
ATCTCACTTGTAATACTAAATGCACTATTCTTAATTTGTAACACTAAATGCACATATCTCTTTTTGTAAGAGTGAATGCACAACTCCATTTTTTCATGAGGCGTTTACTTTTTCAATTAACAGCCACGCCTGACTGTAAAAAAAATCAGCTTCAAAGGTTGCTTTTTAGGATTTTCCGTGTTATACTACTTGCTCGTTATTTGCAGTATTTTTATAAAAGATGTAAGTGCTTTATAATGAATTCGTTTTGGAAAAAATTAGTTGGTGTGATACGCCCGGCATAAGGCCGGGGCAGTCGCTTTTTCCGGAATTTTATACCTGTGCGATTATCGCTATTTCCCTGAAATTTCGTTTTCAGGATAACTGTATCAATACTTGGAGATTTTATCAATGGACAATGAACAAACAAAGATGATGAAAGGTAACGCCATAACCGTCAGATGCCTTGAGCAGGCGGGAGTTGATGTAATATTCGCCTATCCGGGCGGAACATCAATGGAGCTTCATCAGGCGTTGCAGGATTCCTCAATTCGTGTAATTTTGCCGCGTCACGAGCAAGGCGGCGCTTTTGCCGCCGGCGGTTATGCCCGCGCTACCGGCAAGGTCGGTGTCTGTATGGCCACCAGCGGCCCCGGAGCAACTAACCTTCTCACCGGCATTGCCGACGCCTATATGGATTCCATTCCGACGGTTTTCATTACCGGTCAGGTTCCTGGACACATGATAGGGAAAAATGTTTTTCAGGAAACCGATATTATCGGCATGACCAGACCTATCATCAAGCATAGTTATCTGGTGCTTGACGCCAGCGAACTGCCGCAGGTCATCAACGAAGCTTTTTATCTGGCAGGCAGCGGTCGCCCCGGACCGGTTATTGTCGATATTCCTAAAAACGTTCAGCAACAGTTTTGCGAACCGGATTTTGACGTTAAGCCTTCGCGTCAGGCTTGTCAGCCGATTTTTAAAATAAAAGCGACTGATATTGCGAAAATCAAAGAGATGATCCGGAGTTGTAAGCGTCCGTGTATTTATGCTGGCGGCGGCATAATTTCCGCCGAAGCTTCCGCAGAACTGAAAAAATTTGCTGAATCATATAATATCCCGGTAGTTACCACGTTGATGGGAGTTGGCGCGTTCCCGGAAAATCATCCGTTAAGCCTGAAATGGCTGGGAATGCACGGCACTGTTTACGGCAATAATGCCGCCAATGAATGCGATTTATTGTTGGCGTTAGGAGCGCGTTTCGATGACCGCGTTACCGGCAATCCGGCAACCTTTGCGGTTAATTCAAAAATTATCCATATTGACATTGATGACTCGGAAATTAATAAAAATAAACCGGCTCATCTGGGTATTGTCGCTGATGTTAAAGATATGTTGATTGAACTCAATAAAGCACCGGTTCGTCAGGATTACACTGCGTGGTTCGCTCAGATAAAAGAATGGAAAGAAAAATTTCCGCTTGCTTACAAAAAGAAAGCAAACCGGGTACAGCCGCAATATGTTATGGAAACGCTGTGCAAAATGACTAACGGCGAGGCGATTATTGTTCCTGGAGTTGGGCAGCATCAGATGTGGTCGGCGCAGTACTATCAATACACATATCCCCGGCAACTGCTGACTTCCGGCGGACTCGGAGCAATGGGCTTCGGACTTCCGGCCGCGATGGGCGCTAAAGTTGCCTGTCCAGATAAACTGGTTATCAATATTGACGGCGACGGCAGTTTCCAGATGAATATTCAGGAACTTGGCACGTTGCATGTTGAAGAAATCGGCGTAAAAATGATTATTCTCAACAATCAGCATCTGGGGATGGTGGCGCAATGGGAAGACCGTTTCTACGGCAGCCGTCGCGGCAATACTGTTCTCGGCAATGGACGGAAGATGTGCAGTATGTGCAATAGTACTAAACCTTGTCGTGGTAATACAGTTCGAGGCAGTGGGCAGGCGGAACGTCCGTATCCGGACTTTGTTACGATTGCCAAAGGTTATGAAATTCCCGGTCGGGAAGTTTATAAGCGGGAAGAGTTGGAGCCGGCCATCAAGGAGATGCTGGAGACTGACGGACCGTTCATTCTGGACATTCATACTGGTTACGAAGAGCACGTTCTGCCAATGATTCCGCCGGGAAAAGATTACCGGGCAATTATCACCGAATAGCGTATTTTCTATCAAGGCGGTCTCCTGCTTGCAGTGAGACCGCTTTTTTTTGCAAAATATTCAAATTATAACCTTGAATATTCTGTGATTCAGACTAATTTACAAACCTTATCACACGGGCGGTTGGCTCAGTTGGCTAGAGCACCTGGTTTACACCCAGGTTGTCGGGGGTTCGAGTCCCTCACCGCCCACCATTTTCCTCATAATCAGCCTTGGTAATACGTGTATTAACTGCGTCTTGCCGGAAGTAAAATTTTTCAAAGCATTTATTACAAATTGTCGTTGTTGCGTTTAATAGCGGAAAAGAGAGTATCGGCATAAATAAATGTTGTATTTTGTTTTATTTCTAATATAATATGGGGAAGTTTTCTGAGAAAGCCTTAAACGGTTTAAATTAACAGCTGAGCATCGCGATATGGATAGAAAGTCAAAGATTCTAATAGTTGAAGACAGTAAACCTCAAGCGTTTTCACTCCAAAGTCTGCTTGTTGAAAATGGTTATGATGTTTTAGTCGCGTTTTGCGGACTTGAAGCTCAAAGATGCCTCGAAAACTTTTCTCCGGATATTATTATTACTGATATCATCATGCCGGATATTAATGGCTATGAACTCTGCCGTATCGTCCGGCAGGATGAACGCACGAAAAACATCCCGATTATGTTGCTTACTTCACTCGCGTCGCCGGATGATATTATTGAAGGCTTGAAAAGCGGCGCGGACAATTTTCTCACAAAACCTTTCGAAAAAAATGCATTGCTGGCCAGAATCAGTTACATTTTGTTGAATAAACAGTTGCGCGAAGTTCAGCCGTCAGCGTTTGGTTTGAATCTCTATTTTGCCGGACAGGAGCACGTTATCACTGCTGAACGGGCGCAAATTCTCGACTTGTTTTTTTCTTCCTACGATATGGCAATTCAAAAGCACCGCCAACTGGAGGCAAAGGTAAAAGAGTTATCGGAAACGCAGGAGTATTTGTATGAAGCCAGAAATGAAGCTGAGGCGGCATTAGAAGAGGCCCAAAAGGCAAAAGACGCACGCGGGATGTTTTTGGCGAACGTCACTCATGATATTCGTTCGCCACTCAGCGCAATCATTGGGATTGCCGATTTGCTTTCAGAGTCAGAATTGCAGACGGAGCAGAAGGAATATGTGAATATTATAAAAAATGCTGGAGAAAGTCTGTTGGCTCAGATAAATAATATTCTTGATTTTTCCAAAATAGACGCCGGAATGTTGGAACTGGAATCAATAGATTTTGATTTGTATGAACAGGTTAAAATGGCGGCGAGTATATTTGCCAGAGAATTTGCGGACAAAAAACTCGAATTTGCGACTAATATTGCCTCTGATGTGCCGCAATTCATTGTCGGTGATGAATTAAAAATACGGCAGATTTTTATTAATCTGCTCAGCAACGCGGTAAAATACACCTCTAAAGGCGGAGTTGCATTTAATATTTCACGACTTGACTGCGCAAACAGCAAAAACGCCAAATTACGGTTTGAGGTGATTGATACCGGAGTTGGTATTGCTAAAGACAAACAGCAGAATTTGTTTCAGGCATTTGTTCAAGGCCATCAGTCCGCCGCGCGAATTTATGGTGGCACCGGTCTCGGGCTATCGATTGTAAAAAAACTTGTCACTCAAATGGGCGGAACGGTTTATTTAACCAGCGAACCCGGATTTGGCAGTACATTTACGCTTGAAATTGAGTTTCCGCTCTCATCCAAAAATAAGTTAACAAATAGCATAAAAGAAAATATTATGACCCAAACGCAACGCATGATGTCTTTACCCGAAGAGAAACAGCAGGAACAGAACGCAACAAAGAAGATTTTGATTGTGGAGGACAGCAAAGTTTATCAACGGCTTGAACTGGAAATGTTGAAAGCGTGGGGGTATAAATTTGAAATGGCGGAAAACGGGCAGGATGCGTGCCAAATCTACCGTGAGCGCGGAAATGAATTCAGATTGATTCTCATGGATTGTCAAATGCCGGTCATGGACGGTTACGCAGCCACTGTGGAAATCAGGAGAATTGAAAAAGAGAAAAATATTTCCAAACCAATTCCAATTATTGCTTTGACCGCAGGAAGCTTTGTTCCTGATACCACATTATGTTCAAACGCCGGAATGAATGATTATATAGAAAAGCCTCTCCAGAAAAAACAGTTGGAAGATTGCATTGCCAAGTGGATTTGACCTGAATATGGCATTTTCGCCGATTCTGTAAAAGTAGCCTTTAGCTGTTTTTGAGTTTGTTACAAGATATTTATTATAAACAATATAGAACTAGAAAAATGGTTCAACTGCTGTTTGTTTGAGGATTATGAAAGTTGGCTTGCCCTATTTCCTATAATTCTGATTTTTATTACCATTCCATGTTCTGATTACTAATCAACAGCTACATTCCCGACTATATAACACTAACCATGTTACCAGCTCCAATAAAAATAAAAAGTATTGTTTTTTCGGCTTTACTGTTGCTTTTTCTTCGTTCCTGCATTATAATCAGAGTAAGTCATGTTAGAAAATCATATAATTTACTTGTGAATGTTGAAAATCATGAATGCCAAAGTGTATAAATTCAAATACGAAGAAGTCACCGACAAGTTGCGGGAAATGATTTTATCAGGTCAGATAAAAGGCGACCAGCTTCCCAAAGAGGATGACATAATGAAATTTTTCAATGTCAGTCGGATAACTCTTCTTAAAGCCATGGATTTACTGGTAAAAGAAGGGCTTTTAACCAGAGTAAAAGGCACCGGTACTTTTATCAACCGCAATTCCGGTAGCAATGCGACTGAACTAATGCACCGGATGGTAGTAGTAGCCATGCAAACTAACGGACATTATTACAATAAACTATATGAAAACGTGAAACATAATATTCAAGAACATAATTTGTTCCCAATAAGTTATAATATTACTGCCGGTAATTTTGATTGCCTGGTGAAAATGGCAAATCTTAATGCATTGCTTAATTCTCCGGTAAAAGGATTATTGTTGCACGGCGCAGGCTATTGGCGCAATCCAGTTCTTCTGAGCAGGGCCGATTTGCATTCGGTTTTTATAGACTTCTACGACTGGGCTGGCACTCCTCCATGGGGAGCAGTACTGGTTGATTATGAACATGGCGCTTATCTGGCCGCCAGGCATCTGTTGGAATCAGGTCGAAAAAAATTAATGTTAGTAACTCATAAAAATCCTATTACAATTGAAATGACAACATCACATATGGCTAATCATCCACGCTGGCAGCTCAATGCCGGTTGTCAACGTGCAGTTGATGAATTTCCAGGAACGTCCTGTCGTTGGATAAGTGATTTTGTGACGGATAAAGATTTAGATTTAGCGATAGCCGGAATTATCGGATCAAGACCGGATGGGGTCATTTGTGGCGCTGATTATCTCGGGGCTAAACTTTGTTCTTTCGCCCTGCGTTCCGGAATGAAAGTACCGGAAGATATTGCGATAACCGGTCTATATAATACGCCGTGGGCTAACGAATCGGATGTCGCTCTTACCAGCATCGACGTTCAACCGGCAAAACTGGGCAAACTGGCAGTTGAAATGTTACTGAGCGGACACAATGAGATTATCAAATTGAAACCAATTCTTCAAGTCAGAAGTTCTTCAGACCTTACCATCAAAAAACAAAATGTTTCCAATATAAACAAAAGCGTGTATGCAGAAAGTTTGTATGCAAGCTGAACAAAAAATGGAGATGCAAAGATGAGAGAAAAAAAGTGTCGTAAGGTCAACGCGTTCACGCTCATAGAGCTCCTCGTTGTAATCGCGATCATAGCGATTCTTGCCTCAATGTTGTTGCCTGCTCTTAATAAAGCGCGGGAAGTCGCGAAAAAAGCTGCATGCCAGAATAATTTCAAGACTGCCGGTATGGGAATTTTGATGTATTGCAATGATTACAACGACTGGATTCTGCCCATGCACACCGGTAGCAGTTACGCGCCTTATTCGAACAGGATGTGGATGCAGTTCCTCAGTGACTGCAATATCGTTTATCCTAAAAACGGTTTGCCTGTACTTGCTTCAATGCGCAAATATATGTGCCCTTCAATGACAGAGGATTTTTCCGGTTCAAACATGGGTCAATACAATTGGGCTTTTAATGCGAAAATCACTCCATTTAATAACTGGACACTAATCAAAAAAATAAACAGAATCAAGAAAAACGGCGAGGCTTTATGTATGACGGAAACTATTGATGGCAATGGGTTATATCAATACGCCTATAATTTTGGAAGCGGCAACCAGCCGCCTGCGGCGACTAGCGCCAGAATAAACTTCCGGCATGCGAAAAATGCGAATGCATTGTTCTATGACGGCCATGTAAAAAGTCTGAGCCTCAATGATATTCCCAACGATCAAAATCAGCTTACGTCTGCATTTTGGAAAGGCAACTGAGCAGGCGCTGGCAACGGTTATTTGAAGTCTAACGAAAATGAACGCATTAAGCAAAATGTCAATAATCACCTCATTTAATAATTTAATCCTGCATTTAAGATGGAGTAACGCTGATAAGATGGATAAAAAAATTCCAGAATTAATTTGGCTATTTATGTTGTTTTTCATCATGGCTGCGACGGAAGGTTCAGCTTTTGAAGAAGCTAGTCTGCCTGTCGCATCGGACGCTATAACTTTTGAACAAAACTTTGACAGTAAATCCGCATTGCCGGAAATGGCTACGGGTAACGCCGCGCCGTTATTGATTTTCGGCAAACAAAGTTATGCAAAAGGCCTCAGCGGCTATGCGTTGTTTTGCGGAAAAGGCGGAGCTAAAATAAGATATTCAGCGCAAAATAATATTGATTTTGACAAGCCGGGCGCTGTAAGCTTATGGTTCTTTACAGACAACTGGCAGAAAAGCACGGGAATGCCGCGAGTACTTTTTTTTGCGACAGAATGCAGTAAAGGTTATATCGGAGCAGAAACGGAAAATGACCCTAAAAACATCCCGCTTCTGGAAAGGAAAATACGTTTAAGAATACTTTACAGTAAACTTATTCCGGATGGTTATTTGGCTTTATCAGCACTAGGTCCTAAGGCAGATAACATGTGGCATTTACTGGTTTTTGCCTGGCACGGCAATAGTATATATATGAGCCTGGACGGAGCGCCTTTCTCTTCAAAGGTTTTACCAAGCAAGATTTCTACGAAAGCATTGCCGTCTACAGATTTTTCTATCGGGACTGAAGCTTTTCAAAATTACCTGCTCGATGAAGTCAGGATTTACTCCAGGAAATTGAGCAATATAGAAGTAAAAGCAATATGGGAAAAAGGCAATATGGAAATTAATAAAAATAAACAAAGGGAAGTGAAGTGATGAATAAAATATTGAAATGTATTCTTGTTGCGGCTTGCGGTATGTCAGCTTTATTGACATGCAGCGCAGATGTAGCGCCGTCTTATATCAGAACACCGCAGATGACGAAGCCGCCATTGATTGATGGAAAGATTCAGGAAGGCGAATGGCGGGGGGCATCTGAGAGTTTCGGAACTCTTCAGTTGGGAACAAATTATCTGACAGGGCGCGATGCGGTTTTTTTTATCGGCTATGATACGAAAAATCTCTATTTTGCCTGTAGAAGCGAACTGCCGCCGGAAGGCATGAAACTGCTGTCACGCGTGAGAGAACGCAATGGAAAAGTTTACGCTGACGATGCGGTGGAACTGATTATCATGCCGCCGCACAAAGAATATGTTTACCAGTTCATCTCGAACTCTCTGGGTACTTTTTTTGCCCAAAAATATCCCGTTGTCAGAGGAAGTGTTTGCGTTGCAGAACAGAAGGAATGGGCGCCTCAAGCCATGACGGCAAGTTCTTTCAAAGACGGGAACTGGGAGATTGAGGGCGTGCTCCCGCTGGCGGATATCGGTGTCAAAGAGCTCCCGTTTGAACAGGAATGGCGCTTGCAAATGACGCGAGACTGGCGACAGCCGGCGGAACAAACCCCGTGGAACAAGAGCGGAAATTTCTGCAATCCAGACAGCATGGGAATAATGGTTATGGATAAAGATGTTCCCGCCACACATTTTCAAGGTTTGGGCAAAGATTACAGTAAAGGTCTTTTGGACATAGGATTTTCCGCGTTTAATTCTACCGGGACTCCATGTGAAGTAGAATGTGACGTGAGTGTTGTTTCAGATGGACCACCGCGGCCACTGAACACAAAAGAGCGAATTGCTCCGGGGCAGAGCAAAGATTTTGCTTTGAAATATTCTGAAAAGGCTGCAATCACCAGTGATTTATCCGCAACCATCAAGGAATCGAAGACCGGAAAATTACTGTTGCGCAGAAATTTAAAATTCGGCAACAGCAAAGAGACAAGCTGGGAAAAGCCCGGGGCGCAAGAAAATACGGAGATGGAATTCGCCTATTATCCCTACTATAAACTTATAAAATGCCGGGTGGACGCTGCCGCCGCTGGAAACGCAATAACTATGGTTTCATTTTATGTAAAAGACAGCAACGGCAAAAGCATCGGCCAAACGGCTGCCGGGCAGAAAATTAAAAATGATTATCGTGCGGAATTGAAACTCCCCGAACTTGCCGAAAATACTTATAAAGCGGTTTGTGAAATTGCATTTAAAGATGGTAAAAAGAAAACTCTGGAAAAGGAGTTTGTCGTAAAACACTTTCCGTGGGAGCATAACCAGATTGGTCTGGAGAAGGTCATCGTTCCTCCATTCAAACCGTTGAAAACCAATACGAAAAAACGGGAAGTCAGTGCGTTGATGACTGGCTACGGGATAAAAGGTCTTTTCTGGGACCGCATCTATTCTCAAGGTGAAAATATTCTGACCTCGCCTATAAAATTGATGATTAACGGTAAAGACTCTTTGCAGGAAAAAACATTTGAATTCACCAGCGTTGAAGACCATGCCGTAAATGCCGAGGCGAGTGTCAGCGGTAGTGGTCTTAAGATAAATAGTAAACAGGAATATGACTATGACGGTATGTGCAAAGTAACGCTTGACATCATTCCAGACGGTAAGGTTGCCATCGACAACGCATGGATAGAAATTCCTTTGAAAAAATCAGTTGCGCGGCTCATGCATACCATGCACAACACGATGAAGAATCATCCGGCGGATTTTATCCAGCAAGGAAACGGGGTGGTATGGGACAGCCGGATGGGGTATAAAAGTGATGAAGTCAGAGGCAATTTCTGGCCGTATTTCTGGCTTGGAGACATCTATAAGGGCTTCTGCTGGTTTACCGCCAGCGACAAAGACTGGAGCCTTGATTATGAAAAGGCGGCGATACAAATTATTAGAAAAGACGACAGCGTCATATTGAGAATAAATATTGTCAACAAACCGTGTGTGTGGGAAAAACCGTTCCAATATGTAATGGGCTTTCAACCTACCCCCGTCAAGCCCCGTATGGCAGGGTGGCGGCGTGTTTCGGAACGGGTAAAATTCAAGAATGAGGGTAGCGTTGCAATGGCGCTTCTGGCAGGCAGTAGCGTTTGGAGCGCCGACGGGGCATACGATCCGTGGCCGGCGGGCAAAGATTATTCGATGATAAGAAAACTTGCCAAGTCGGAAAGACAGCAGTCAGCCAAAGACACATCAGACGTGGCGCCTTTCATTGAAAAACATTTTCCTGGCGTTTCAAAAACAAGATATGATTTTGTAAAAAGGCATCTGCTGCGCGGCAGAGCATGGAGTACATTCGCCGATTATTTTGTTCCGTACCTGAACCCCACCGCATCGGAAATGTACTGGGATGAATATAAGGTGTATATGGATGAATGGTGGTATAGCAATTACCGGGCAAACACTTCCGACGATTACAATACCGAGCCGTGTAGAAGCTATCAGGATATGTTACTGTACTACACACGAGAACTGGTGCGCAACGGTATGGACGGAATATATTATGACAACATTCGGGACAGAACCAGTTACGATACTACAACCGGTCCGGCGTATGAATTGCCGGATGGAAAAATCCAACCTTATTTCACGATTTTTTCTGTCCGTGAACTTTTGAAGCGCACCTATACTATGCTTTATCTTGAAAATAAAACGTTGCTGGACAACCGGCCGCTGCTGATTACCCACATGACCAACACCAATATTGTGCCATGCATGAGTTTTTCAACAATCTCACTCGATTTGGAAGCAAAATTTGGTCCTGCGGATTTTCAGGATAGATTTTCTGAAGGCTGGTTGCTCAGTACCACTATCGGCACGCAAACCGGTTGTGCTCCTGAGGTGCTGGTGCAAATTACCGGTAATGAAAAAGAGTTTGTGACCAGAACTTTTCTGGCAGTGACGCTGGCATATGACTTGCCGATAGTTTTGAATTGCGGAGGGCTTACCTCTACTTTTAAAAAGACATGGGATTTAATCAGAAATTTCGGTTACGGCGACGAAGAAACCAAAGTTTTTGCATGTTGGGCGGCTCAGGATTATATAAAAGTTCTTACTCCTGGTGTAAAATCAGCATTATATCTGAAAAAAGATAAAGCTATGCTCGTAATAAGTGGTTTCAGTAATAAAGACAACATTGTAAAAATCAATATAGCAGGGCTGGGCAATAAATTTCATAAAATATTTAATGCCGAAACAGAAAAGGAAATAAAGGTGGAAAATGGAATTATAAGTATACACCTGCCGAAACATGACTTTAAACTGCTAATAATAGAAAATACAAAGCCATAATAAAAAGGTGATTCAATGAAAAACTATATGTTATTTTTACTTGTCAGTTCGCTTCTCCTGTTGTATTATAGCAATCCAGCTCTAGCCGCAACTAAAAACCTAATAAACAACCCTGGAGTCGAAAAATCCATCGGCCCATGGAGCGCTCCAGCTTATTGGTCGGGAACAGTTTCGTTTATCAGTGACTCCAAGTTAACTCATTCAGGCGCTGGTTGTATGAAACTGGTAGCCGCGGAAAAAAATGGTAAACACTGGGGGCGTATTTATCAGGCAAGCAAGGCCGAAAACTTTGTGGGCCGACATTTTCGTTATAGCATGTGGGTGAAGGGGAAAGGCGAGTTGGCTTTGGGAGTAATAGAATATATACTCAAAAAAAATAAAGATTCTATTTTTTTTACCAATGTGAAACTTACAGGGGAATGGCAAAAAATCACTTGTGAATTTACAGTCGAAGATCCTAAAGTTTCCATGCTTAGCGCCTTAGCCGAAGTTAGAGGAAAAGGAAGTGAAGTATACATAGATGATGTCAGCCTTACCACCTTTCAGGATCCCACGGTCGCGATTGAAGCACAGCAAAAACACCAAATTGTTGCTCAGAGTTCTCTCCTTCCTGATCTTTCTTTTGAACTTTCCAAATCAGAGAAAACACTTTCTCAGGCGCCGGTCACCTTGTATCTTATTTTTCCTGACGGAAGCAATAAGATTATAAAAAGCGTTACGAATTCCACTGGGCTTTATTCATCTTCACCGGAAAACATCACACTTGACTCACCAGGAGTTTGTCAAGCTATTTGTTCTATGCCAGAATCCGGCGTGATTTCCGAGATATACATTGATGTCATTGACAAAAGCTCATACGCCAAGATGGACTCCATTGCAAAAGAGATAAAATTGCAAAAGCCTTTGCATATTCTCTATCTTGGCGACAGCCTTACAGACCATTGTCGTGGTCATAATTATGTGGACAAGCTTGATTACTGGTTGAATAAATACAATCAGGACAAAGTGTCATTTAGAAATGCCGGAGTCGGCGGAGATTTTATAACTCGCATGTGGGAGCGTATTCAGGGAATAGAAGGAAACAAGAAGGCGTACAGGCAAAATATGTATGACGGCTTGTTTGACAAAAAAACAGATATTGTGTTCATCTTTCTAGGGCACAACGATACCAAAGCAGATAGTAATTCCGGATATAAGACTCCAGTTGTTGAGCCTAAAATTCAAGAAGAGACCTATCGTAAGCTTATTAAATATATTCGTAGCAAAAGTGACGCAAAGATTGTTCTGCTTAGTTCAAGTTCATCATTTTTCCCGCGTTGCAAAGCCATTGCTGAAAAGCAGGCTGCTATGGGAAAAAAGCATGTGTTGTTCGGACAGCCGGAAAAGCTTGAAGCATTTAATGATGTTGTCAAAAAATTATCGCACGAATTGCATCTTGATTACATTGATATTTATAATCCAACGAAAAATCATCCAGACAAAGCAAACCTTTTTTCTCCTAATGATGGGATACATCTTACCGAAAAAGGAAACAGTTTTATCGCTATGCTTTTGCTCAATTATATTTCATCTGTTGAGCACAAGACGAATCAGTAACAACATTAATTCAAAGGATACGTACATGAATATTTATATTTTTGTTGACATGGAGGGAATCAGCGGAATAAGTGGGAGCGATTTTGTGATGCCCGGAAACCGCTTTTATTCGCTGGGATGCCAGTATTATACAATGGAGGTTAATTCCTGTATAAATGCCTGTTTTAAGGCGAATGCAAAAAATGTTATTGTCAGAGATGGTCATTCTTCCGGAAATCATATCATATGGAAGGAGTTTGATAAACGTGCAGAGTTGATTCAAGGCAGCACAGGCAACAAACGTTTCCCTGGGATTGAAGAGTGTTCTGCCCTGATATTATTGGGGTATCATGCGATGGCAGGAACTCAAGGCGCATTACTTGAACATACTTATTCATCTACCACAATACAAAATATGTGGTTGAATAATATAAAAGCAGGAGAATTTGCGATTGATTCAGCTATTGCTGCGGAATATAACGTCCCAACAATAATGGTCTCAGGCGACGACAAAATATGCGCCGAAGCTAAAAACTGGATTCCTGATATTGTTACATGCCAGGTGAAGAGAGGTTTATCCTGCCAGGGCGCCCGACTCCTTTCACAAGAGAAAGCCCATTCCCTAATCGAAGAAAAAACTATTGAAGCGATAAGTAAAACAAGCAGCATTAAACCTCCGCAAATCAGCAAGCCTGTAAGATTAAGAATTGAAAACATTGAACGTGGCATCAACAAAATAGGAGAAAATATTAAAGCAATTGATGGACGGACAGTAGAAATTATGGCTGATACAGTAGAAGAAGCTCTTTTAGGATAAATCAACAAAGGAATATAAAATGAGACATCTTATTGCAAGTTTAGTAGTTTTGCTCACCATTTCTATAGCAAGCGGTGCAGAAATAGATTACCCAAAATCAATTGACATCGTTTCCGGAAAACTTGAGGTCAGGCTTGGCGCTGCCACATACTGGAATATAGATCGAGTAATCTACGACAAATTAGCCGTTAGTACAGATGCGAAGGGTTACTGGGGAACTGTTTTTCAGTTTCCTGAAATAGGGTTTGTCGGTTCCGGTCACAATGATAAAGGCAACTCGGAAAAAGTAATTGAGCTTAAAATGTTCGCCGATGATAAATATCTTTCTCCTGAAGATGTTGTTAAATCGGGAAAAATAAAATGTAATGAATTTAGGCTGGAGAAACAAGCGCAGGTGATGGATATTGTTTTCAACTACTGCTTGATTATCAAAAATGACCAATTGATTGAGAGTTGCAGGATGAAAGCTGCAAAAGACACCCCGCTGAAACTCATGTATAATTTCATGCATCCGTGGTCGGAAAAAATGACTGATTATTATATTCAGATAAAAGATAATGATGATAAACAAGGCGAATTTAAAACCGATGAAAAATTTCCTCATCAAGGTAAATTCAAATGGATATCGCTTTATGATAAAAATATCCAGGCTGGCATCGTCTCAAAAGCTACAGGCGATGATATAAGTTGTTTCCTGTGGGATAGAAAAAACTACAAGAAAGTTTATCTTTGTGCCTTTTATAGAAAAACGATGATTGCCGGACAGGAAACATCTCATACCATGACCACTGCGTTCTTTAAGTCCACTCCAACCGACTGGATAAAAACAGCAAAAGAACTTGCAGATAAACTATAATCTTAAGTTTTTTCAAGATAAACAAAACGTTGAAAGGCGTTCATAAAGTGCAAAGCAAACAACCATTTCAGCTCCGTGGCGTTCAACTTGATTTGGCCAGACAAATGGAGCGATTGGATTTCATCTTTGAGTTCATTGATTTCATTGCCGATGCTGGCTATAATACCCTTGTGCTTTACCTTGAGGGCAGGATAAAAACACAATCGTTTCCTTATCCGGCTGAAGGCGAATATTACACTCCTGAGGAAATGAAATCGGTAGTTGTTTACGCCGCCAAAAAAAACATAGATGTGATTCCGGTGGTTTCAGTCCTCGGCCACGCTGAACTTTTCTTGAAGCACGAGGAACTTACGCATCTGGCTGAAATAAGAGGAGATGCTAAAAGCGCTTTTGGAGGGTCGATAAATCATGTTTTCTGTCCCTCACTGCCGGAAACGGTTGATTTCATTAAAGCCTACCTTTCAGACATAGCCGCAATTTTTCCATCCAGATATTTGCATGCAGGATGCGACGAGGTATGGGATTTTGGTTGTTGCTCAATTTGCCGCAACAGGATGCATCAAGGCGAAACAACTGGAGATATTTTTGCGAGATACATAACTGACGTGCATGACTTCATAAAAAATACACTTAAAAAGGAAATGATTATATGGGACGACATGCTGGAAACCTATCCAGATGCATTGGAAAAGATTCCGCGTGACATTATTTTATGCTGCTGGAACTACGACAGGTGCGTTGATTTGCCCAAAGCGCATTTCAAGTCAAGATTTGAGGATGATTTATTTGCCAAGTACGATAAAATGGGGTTCAAATATCTTTTTGCTCCGGCAACGTATTTGGTCGGAAATATTGAGAGCTTCACCGCTTACGCATCTAAGCACAAA